>NZ_CP108357.1 GCF_036237315.1 Streptomyces sp. NBC_01351
GAGCGCTGCGCGCTCAGGAGAGAACCGCCTCGCTGCGCTGACGGGGCTCGGCTTCGCCGAGCCAGGGCCGGCCCTTCGGGCCGGGGTCCTTCGCTTCGCTACGGACAGCTCGGGGTTCCGCTTCGCTCCACCTCGAACAGCCTGCTTCGCAGGCTTGGGTGACCCCGTTTCACGGGGTCCGGGCTTGCGGCCCGTTGGGCGGGTCCGCTTCGCTCCCCCACCCGGGTCCTTTGGCTCCGCCTCCAGGACCAGCCCGCTCCGCGGGCGGCTGGCAGCGAGGAGATCGCGGGTGCCTCGGCCGACTCCTGGCTTGCGGCTCCCGGGGAGTGTCACAGGTGGCTGGTCTCGTCATAGAGTCGCCAGTGCCACCAGCCACCCCTGCGATGCGCCTGCCGGTAAGCGAACGGGTCTGGGAGGGTCCTACACCACAGTTCGTCATCCAGTCGTGCCAGCAGCCCCTCCAGTTCCCGGCGCGGACGCGGAGGAAGCCTATGCACGACCACCTCGAGGAGATCCCGGGCCACCGCAACGTTGTCCAGGAACTCATGCTGCTCACAACCGCAGATGGACAGTCGCAGGTACACGTACCTGCCCGGAAGAGCAAGGAAGCTGCGATAGGCAGCGAGAGCGTCTCGGGTTGCCCCGGGCCACCAACCGTCGTGCGGGCGCCGGTACTCCTCGCGATAGATCGCGGAAACAGTCTGCGAAGAAAGACGCCAACGCTTGGGAAACCGCCCGCCCCAATCGCTGATGCCTGCGTACAGCTGCCGCGGGACCACTCGTTGCGCGCGCAGTGCGCTGGGCCGTCTACGCGGCATAAGCCTTTCGGAACACAGTCATGAAATTGATCATGACACGGGCGAGACGAAACTTCCAGGCGTGATACCGATCGTCACCAAAGTGACCAGGCAGAACGTCAAAAACGTCAGTACAAAGACGGCAACCACTGTCAGTGGCAAACCCGGACTCAGAGACCACTGACCAGGGACAACCCCAGACGACACCACTGACACCTCAACGCCGAACCACCACTGACAAACGAACACAGATCATCACTTCGCGCCCTCAAGGCCGGCCCTTCGGGCCGGAGTCCTGCGCTGCGCTCCGGACGGTTCGGGGTTCCGCTTCGCTTCACCCCGAACGGCCTGCTTCGCAGGCTGAACTGACCCCGTTTCACGGGGTCCGGGCCCGCGGCCCGTTGGGCGGGTCCGCTCCCTTCCCCAGCCCCGATCCTTCCGGCTCCGCCTCCAGGAGCAGCCCGCTTCGCGGCCGTGCGGTGCTCGGATCCGCGGTTGAGCTGGGACAGGGCCACGACGGGGATCTGCAACTCCTTGGGGTTGTACCCACGGCCTACCTCACCTGGGGCTCCTCAGCTCCGCCGGCATCCTCCTGCACGACACCACCGCCCGAGCCAAAACAGTTGATCTCCACAGAAGTTGGGCCGAACCCCTAGCAAGATCACTACCCCCGTGGATGGGGTAGGGTCGGACACCCCATTGGCCACACCACCAGGGAAAACACGCATGAGCTTCACGCGCCGAATAGGCACCACCGCCGCCATCACCGCAGTACTCGCAGCAGCCGGCCTGACCGGCACCGCACACGCGGAGGAGCTCACCCCCGACAGCTCCACCATCACCGTCGACGCCTACGACCCGTCCGAAGTCATCCTGCTTAACGCACCACTCTCCAGCGGGTGGGACTACGTCGGTGCCAGCACGTTCAGATACCGCGATACCAACTTGGGCGAGTGGTTCACCGGCTACGTCTACTCGACCGGCGGCAACTTCCTGGCGTGCGTCTCGAGCCGGACCTCCTACCACAAGTACTCCCTGTGGGAGCGCGACGACACCGGCTCCCGCCGGATCTCCACTGTCACCAGCAAGGGCGGATGCCTCACCTTCAAGGGCCTCGATGCCTATGTCGACGGAGCCAACAACAAGGCGGAGTTCATGCTCTCCACCAACGACCCGCAGGGCGGGTACAGCGTCACCTACTATGACTGATCTGCCTCAGTACCTGTTTGGGAACCCGGAGCAGCTGTCCGGCGGCTCGTACGGCAGATGCGGATCCTGGGGGCGGTGATCGTGGCCTCAGTAGCGTGCAACATCCCGTGGCAGGGCGGGGGCGTTCCTACCATGCGGACCGACCTTTGATACGCCAGTAGGTTGATCTTGCTGCAGGGGCTCTCAAGTCCGATGATCTGCGGGTCGATGCTACCGAGGGAATGGAAATTCCTTTCGGAGAATCACTCGTTTCGGTTCCACAAGGAGCTACGTATGAGCCCTGAGCACGGGCATAGGTCGACGGCGCTCGGTCCGCTCCCCAGAAGCGGAAGATGGGTTGCTGGCGGCGCGATGGCGTCGCTGTGTCTCGTGATGCTGGGCTTCAGCAGCCCTGCGCTGGCGACTGCCCAGTACCAGCCGACGGCCGCGGTGAGCCAGGCAGACCCGGATCCCGACGACTGCAGGCCGGGGTGGGACGACAGGTGCGAGGACGGGGACGGCGCAATTGGTCCGACGGGGCCGACGGGCGCCACCGGGCCTCAGGGCGTGCCGGGCGAACAGGGTGAGCCGGGGCCAACAGGGGCAACGGGCCCGACAGGTCCTGGCGGTGGCGCCACAGGTGCGACCGGCCCGACGGGCCCTGCCGGCGCCACGGGTCCGACGGGTGCCACCGGGCCGCAGGGCGAGCCTGGTACGCCAGGCGAACCCGGTGCTACCGGGCCGACTGGGCCCGGAGGCGGCGAACCAGGCGCTACCGGGCCGACGGGGCCGTCCGGGCCCGCAGGCATGGAGGGACCCGCTGGACCGGCGGGGCCGAGCGGCGCTACGGGAGCGACAGGCCCCGCGGGACCGACCGGGGCAACGGGCCCTGCCGGCACAACGGTTGATGTCGGCGCAAGTATCTACTCCACCACCAACCAGCTCATCGCGCCCAACACCCAGACACAGTTCACTTTCAACGCTGCTTTCTACGACACTGACATGATGTTTGACGATGCGTCCGACACTCTGGTGGTCAGAACTCCCGGACGTTACCTCCTCAAGGCGCGGGTCGCATTGAGCTTCAACGCGGCTGGAGTCAATGTCAGTTCCCTCGGCATCCAGGTAAACGGCGGGTTTGTCGCCTTGGACCAAATGCGCGGCGAAGACCCATTTCCTACGCAGGAGGTGTCCACGATTGTTCCGCTGAATGCCGGCGACGCGATCTCCCTCACGATTTTCGCGGGCACCTCACTCGACGCAGAGTCGCGTGCTGAGGTCGGAGCGGCACCCCTTTCGCCGCAGCTACAGGCGGAGTTGCTCGAGCCATAGGCAGCACCCTTGGTCCGACGTATGTGGCGTCTCAGAGGGCGGTTCGTGAGTTGATGTCCCCTGAGGTCTGGTCGTGTCGCGACCGCGACGGTCGAGTTCACGGCGAGGTCGAGGTTCTCGCCGTGAGGCCCAGACCGTCGCGCCGGAGCTGATCGATGCTGAGCGTCAGAAGCGCGTTCGCCTCAGACTCGGTGAGCAGGCCGCGACGGTCATAGTGTGCAAGGTCGACGGGCCATGCCCAGGTCGGACTGCTTGTCGGCCCCGCCGTTCTCGGTTGTGCGGTCACTCGGCGACCACCTTCGAGGCATGGGCGCCTCGGTCCACGCGCCGTCGTACGCATCGGACCGCGGCTCCGTGGCACTCGCGGCGCACCGTCGCGACCAGTGCGCTCCCTGTGACCCAGCCAGGTTGAGGCTGGATGCAAATCAACTGTCGCTTTGGGTAACCACACTGGGATCCCGCGGCTTCCAGCCGCGGCGGGGGCTGGGCGCCGAACCGTGCGGCGCCAGGCTGCTCTGCACAGAAGCCGACCGAAAGAGTCCCACATGCGCGTTCCCAGGATTCTCACGATCGCCAGCACGACCGTCGTCCTGACGGCGGCGCTTGCCGGTGTCAGCCCTGCCCAGGCCCGGTCTGCGCCGACCGGTCCGGCCGTCACCGCTGCCCGGGACCAGATCCAGTGCCCGCGCGGATTCGTGTGTATCTACCCCGAGATCCACTTCGAGGGACAGCCCTACGTCAAACGAGCGACCGACGGCTCGGTCCGACACCTGCCCGACTACATCCGCGGCAAGGGCAGCTCGGTGATCAACAACAGCAGCCGCACCGCAAGGGTCTACCAAAAAGACAACTACTTCGGCCGGCACGTGTGCATCGGATCCGACGGCGGCACCATCGCAGACCTGCGCTCCTACCAGCTCAACGACACCACCCACTCCCTGAAGAACAACACCACACCCTGCGGCGCGTAAGAAGGCATGAGAGGCCAAACACGCCCCGTTCCGGTCCGGCAAGCCGCCGGCCACGTCCATCGGACAGCGACGTCCCCGCGAAGGCCACCCCGTGACAAGCCAAACCGCGGCGGGGCTGCCCTACGGCTGCCCGGCCAAGACCCACACCCTCACAGCCACCTGGCAACAACGCGCCGCACCCCAAGGCCGGTGAAAGCCGGGCCACGATCGTGGCCCGGCAGGCCGCGTGCGCCTGTAGGGGGGGAGGAGAACCGATGATCAGCACGCACGTTCAGCACTGCGCCGTGCGACGAGAAAGCCGCCACCGACGCGCAGGACCAGGCCCTCGCCGAGCTCCCCGCCACCCTGCCCCGTTTCGCCACCCACCTCGAGCTCCACAGGGGGCTGATGCTCGCCCGGTCCGGCGACCGCGCCGGTGGCGTCGCCCACGCCACCGCCGAGATGGACGCCCTGCCACCCGAAAAGCACAGCCTCACCCTGCGCATGCTCCTCAACGAAATCCGAGCCTGAACAGGAGCGGACCGGCACGTGCTCAGAGTGGGCTTGGCGTACCACCCTGGTTGGAGGGTGCGCGCGTGGCAAGAACTGGCAGTTCGCCCTCGATGAGCTCGACAGTGCGCCTCAGGGCTCCAACCCACTCCCGCGCCTGATCGACCCGGCTGCCCAGGTAGCCGTTGTTGTGGCGCAAGGCGGTTCGTCCGCGGATGTGCCGCTCGACCGTATCGGTGTCAGTGAACAGGACGGGCTCGCTCTGGAGCAGCTCGACCGCTTGTGAGATCCGGAGGGCAGCGGGGGCGCTGAGCCAGTTCAGCGTTGACGACAACACCGCCGGTCGGATCTCCTCGTCGAGGACGGTCCATTGCCGTTTGATGTGGGCCGCCCAGGCTTCGTAGTCGATCGGGGAGACATCTGCGTAGTGGACGACTGCCCGGCTGCGAACGTCTCTGAGCTGGGTGGTGTCGCCAGGAGCCTCGACCATCAGTCTCCTCATCTCGCCTAGATCATCATCCAGTCGATCAATCGCCTCATGGAGTTCTGCCAAGTTCGCGCTAGGGAGCATTCTCAGGAAGATGCTGCGGAACTCTTGTGCCACGTGCCGGGTCTGTCGTTGCGCCAATCGTCTCTCGATCACGACATCTTGCATGGCGCTGAGATGCGATAGCACGACAAGGGCGAGTGGCACGCCAAAGAGGAGGCTGGCGAAGCTGGACGCAAGGTTCGTCAGGAAGCTCCGGTCATCCCACCATCCGTGCCCATCGCCGTAGACCCCCAGAGTGATGGCGAGGGTGCCCAGCGGGAGACACACGTAAACAACCCATCGGATTGCTCTGGGTGTGTCCAGCCACCACCGGCCCAGCCGTCCGAACATTCAAGCCCCCTCGGGACAGTGGCGCAATAGTAAGCACTTACCTATGACATTGTGGTGATTCAGTTACTTCACGAGTTGCAGTGCTGGCCGCACAGGAGCGGTTCTGTGTTCGCCGCCGTTGAACCCAATGGGCGTGAGGCCGAATACGAAGTCATTGAGTTCGTGGGGGTGGATATTCATGGCTCTTGCCACATCGAAGTGGCTCATGTGTGCCGCTCGGAGTGCTTCGAATGCCTTCGTGAGGATCTGACTGCTTTCTCTGGCAAGGTTGGATCCGGGCTCTCCTCTGCGATAACCCATCTGTGAAAGCTGCTTGGCTGTCTGATGGTATTTCCAATCGGAGAGCTGGCCGAGGGTGCGCAGCCGGTAGGCGAGGGCCATGGCGGACACGCCCCATCGGCGTTTGGCGCTCAGGATCCGCTCCAGGCTGGGCTGGTCGAGCTGCTGGGCGAGGATGCCGGCCTTCGGCATGAGGAAGGCGGATGCGAAGGCATCGGCTGCGGCTTCCGCGGTCGGCCCTGAGGGGCTCTCCGGGCCGCTGTGCAGGACGAGGTGGCCCAGCTCGTGGGCAACGTCGAACCGGCCACGCTCACTGCTCTTGCGGGTGTTCAGAAGTATGTAGGGCACGCCGTGCTTGGTCGTGGAGAACGCGTCGATGTCGAGGCAATCAGGAGCCAGGGAGAAGATACGTACCCCGTGGGCCTCCAAGAGGTGGACCATGTTGGGCGCTGACGCTTCCCCCAGGCCCCAGTCTGCGCGTACCTGTTCGGCCGCGGCCTCGGGGTCCATGCCGTCGTAGGCCGGCACGTCGGGGCGAGGAAGCGTGAAGTGCGCTTCGAGCCACTGGTTCAGGGTGGCTGCGATGGCGCCGCAGCTCAGTGCGCTGTCCCTCTCGACCGCGCTCATCTTGCTAGGTGCCCGGAAGCTGACAGCCCCCGCCACGACGTCGGGTGCCGGCTCGGCACGGAAGAAGTCGAGGGGGAAGCCGAGGCTATGGGCGAGTGAGGAAAGCGTCTCCTCCGATGGGACTTTCCTGGAATTCTCGAACGCGGTGATGCTCTGGGCGGAGATCCCAGATTCGCGAGCCAGCGCAGCAAGAGTCATGCGCCGCCGTTTCCGAGCCAGTACAAGTCTCTCGGGGGTGAACACTTTCCTCAACTCCCGTTATTCGCCAGATCAGCCGGTGAACTGCACCGGAATGTGTACGCCGTTGTCGTCGTCCGGGGCGTCGAGAAGCGCGATATCGACCCCGGGGTCGGGAAGGGTAAACAGCGGAATACGCTCGCTCCACTCGTTCACGAACGACCCGTTCATCTTTACAGGATGGGAGAGCTCAGCAGCCAGACCTGCCGCGGTGCGCTCGTACAGAAGGAACCACAGGGGCATTTCGTCCAGCTCGCCACCAAACTCGATGTCGTCCCTGGACTGGATGACGCCCTGGCCGGTGCGCCGCTCGAACTTGGCGTTGTTCTCCACGATCACCGCCATGGCGCGCCCCTTGGGGTTCTTCGAGCGCACGGACCGGTCAAGGTCCGTGATGCCGCCGGAGCCGCTGATCGCAGTGATCGCGTGGGTACCGGCGGGGTGAACCACGCGCAGGATGCTGTCCCGTCGGGTGTACTTCCACGGCAACGGCGACTCGTACAAGTCGCTGAGGTGCTCCGCCAGGTACTTGCGGTCCGTCAGGTGCTCCGCGAGGTAGCGGTTCGCCCTGCTCCAGAAGGTGATCCCCGACATCGATGGGGCGTCGAACTCAGTGCACATCCGCGCCTGTCCGGCCGCCCACTCCAGAGCGTCCACGAAGATCTGCTTCTTCACTCCCAGCTGTGCGAGTCGCGCGTCGAGCTGCATGGCTTCAAGGCCTGCCACAGACACCCTCCCTGACTAGGTTTCATAAACCGTACCTCACATTGGGTCAGATTTTTGAAACCTTCGCGATCATTGCACATGTGTTCGAATTTGTCATCCCAGCGGAACGCCGTCGAGCCGGCCTCGGGCGTCGCGTAGACCCCGAAGGCAACGGAGCAGTGCACGCAGTGATCACACGCAGACGTTTGCAGTCATCATCGATCGTCGGGCAATTCCAGGGCCGGGGCTCCGTAGTAGTGGCGTGACGCAAGTTGGCGTCGTTCCCAGCAGGAAGACCTGGAGCCTGAATTGACACCCCCGGTTTGGACCGAGTTGCTCTCGGTCGTGGCTGGCTCGGTCCCCGTGGCCGCCGCGTTCTGCCAGCCCTGGGCCGCGGAAATGGCCCGGCGGCGCATCGCGCGCCGGCCTTCCGCGCACGGTGTGAGCGCACCGGCACGGTGCGGGCTGTGCGCCCGTACGAAGACCGTGGTGATCCGCTACGACCTGCCTGAAGGAGGACGGGTGACGGTGTGGAACACCGTCACCGGGTCCGCGCACGACGGGCAGGAAGAAGGCGGCCCATGGTGAGCAGGGGTTCTGAAGACGAGGAGCGTCAGCGCCAGAAGGCCGTGCGGCTCCATTTCACCGACCACGCCGAGGAGTACGAGCGGAAGGTGATGGCCATGCTGCGGACCAGCTATCCCTCCATCCGTGACCACTGGGAGGAGATCGCGCAGGAGGCGCACGAGAGGACGCTGCGTGTGTGGCTGGAGGGCAGGAACGAACCGGACCGGCCTGCCCTCCCCTACATGAAGCAGGTCGCCAGGAACATCGCCGTGGACGCGTTGCGGTCGCCGGAACGGCCGCTGGAGGACGAGGCGCTGCTGCCCTTGGCGGAGGAGCGGGGGGTGCATCAGCGTGAGCTGCTGACGCCGCCTGATCCGGCTTTCTGTCTCGCGGTCGAGGCGATAACGAACATGAAGCCTTCAAAGCGTAAAACCGTCGCAGAAGCGCAGATTAAGGGCGACGATGAGAACACCATCGCGGTGGACCTGCAGACCCCGCCCGCCCAGGTCCGCTCCCTGAGCAGCAAGGCGTCCAAAGACCTGCGCGGCGCGGACGAGCTCCAGGCCTTCATCCGATGGGAACACCACAGGAAGCACCGGCGCGGGGAAGAGGACGCGTGACTGGCATGATCAGGAACGACATCGGACAGACGCTCCTGAGGTCGCGGGCGCCACGGGCGGCCACCGAGCGCAACACCGGTCCGCAGCCCCACAAGGACTACTGGGACCGGCCCGAAGGAAACTGGGGCCTGCTGGTCGGGCCGGACGCGCTGGAGCGGCGCGAACACGCGAACTCCTGCTACCGGCTGGGCAGCAAGGCGCTGCGCCGCGGCAACGGACACCTCGCCGTCACCTGGCTCAAGAACGCCTGCATGGAGTTCCACCCCGGTGCCGCGTTCCGGCTGGCCGTGGCCCTGTGGCGGGAGGCCTACGACCGGGGCCAGGCCGCCGCCGTGCGCGAGGAGGTGCTCGGCGTCCTTGCGGCCGCGGCCCGGTTCGGCCACGCTGATGCGCGGATCCTGCTGGACCTCCACGCCCGGGCGCAGCTGTCTGTGGCGAAGAGTCGGATGATGGCCTGGCAGGACCCGGACTTTGTACCCGCGGTCACCCAGCTCCTCGCCGGCTACCCGCCCGCACTTGCCCTGCCCCGGACCGCCGCCGGCCCAAGGGCGGGCGCCGCGTCGAAGCGGTACTCCCCGCTCAGTCTGCGCGCGTCGGCGGTGGCGGCCGCCTCGCAGCAGATGGACAAGCCGCTCGGGCCACAGCGGTGGGAGTCGGCGATGCGGGTCCTGGACGTCCTCGACGTCATCGCCTCCGCCGGACGGCCGGTGGACAGCGAGCGGATCCGCACCCGCACCAGCCTGCCCCACCGCGTGCTGGAACAGCTCCTGTTCTGGCTGTGCGGGCAAGGGCTCGTCGAGCGCCTGCCCGACGCCTCCTATGTGGCCGGGCCCCTGCTCAAGATGATGTCCACCGGATCTGGAGCTCTCCAGCCGCAGGTCATCCTGCACCGGGCCCTGAGCCGGCTGCGCGACACCGTCGACGCCGCGGTCTACCTGGCCACCTACTCAGACGGCGAGGTGACCGTCAGCCACTGCGCAGACGGCCCCACCACCCCCCGGGTCGAGGAGTGGGTCGACTTCCGCGACGCCGCGCACGCCAGCGCCGTCGGAAAGAGCCTGCTGCACCAACTCGACTTCGACAGCCGCATGGATCACCTCGCCCGGCGCAAAGCCGTCAAGCTCACACCCCGGACCATCACCGACCCCTCAACCCTGTTCCAGTCCATCGACCACGACGGCCCCCATGCCGTCCAGTTCGACCTGCTCGAATACTCCGGGCAGTACGTCTGCGTCGCCGTTCCCCTCGGCCTGGGAGGACAAGCCGGCTGCGTGGCACTGTCCCTGCCCGTCAGCCAACGCCACCGGCTCCTGGAAATCGCACAAGTCCTCAGCGACCAGGCCACCGGCCTGCTCCTCTCCCTGCTCCTCGCCTCCACACCCCCCCTGGTCGAACCCGGCCGCCAAGGCCACCCCGACACCCGCCCGAACCCCGCCCTGTGGACACCCGCACCCGGAGCACCACAGCCCACCAGCTTCACCGCACCCGACCCCACCCACACCCCGCCCCCGGCCGGCGACGCAGGGCCACTCTGGCTCCCCGCCGCCGCCCAGCCCACGACCCAACCCAGCTGCGAAACCACAGCCGAACCCGACACCGGAAACGAGGAGGAACCCCACGACCACGACCACCGCGATGAACACCCGCACCCACACGGCATCCACTTCGGAGACCACAACAGGCTGACCGCCCGCCTCAACGAACTCTCGGCCCTACGCACCCGACACCTCACCAGCAGCAGCGCCTGACCACCCCGCAGATGACCTGCCCCAAGCACCGGGCTCGGGGCAGGTCCCACCAACCGCCACCCACCACCAACCAACGCGTCCGCTCCGACCGCCCGCCGGTCCCCGCACAACGGGCCGCCGCCCACGTCACCGAGAGGAAGGACCGCCACCCATGACGAGTGACGGCCCTCGGTCCCGCGGTCCTGCCGCTACGGGGCGGGGGTGAACTCCACGTCCGTGCCGCCGCAGCCGGCCGCGATGTCCTGCAGCCGGTCCCGCTCGGCTTCGTCCACCGCCAGGCCCCAGCGGAGCTTCGTCGCGGTCCACTCCGCGCCGTAGCGGCACAGCGCCTCCGCCGACGGCGGCAGCCACTGGGCCGGATCCTGATCGGCCTTCTGCCGGTTCGAACGGGCCGTCACCGCCACCAAGCTGGACAGCTGGCCCTGATCGTTCGCGTACGCCTCGCGCCTTTGTGCGGTCCACGAACTGGCGCCCGAATCCCAGGCCTCGGCGAGCGGAACCATGTGGTCGATGTCCAGACGGGAGGCGTCGGTCACCGAGACGTCGTCGTAGTACGAGACCCACATACCCTCGCTCAGCGCGCAGCCCGGACCGATGGCCGGGTATTCCACCGCCTCGGACAGCAGAACCTCCTGCCGGGTGTTGCAGCCGTCGGAAGGCAGGTCTCCGGTGTTCCAGTGCTTGAAGGAGGTACGTCGGTAGCCGGTCCGGTCCTCGACCGCGAGCGGGAGCGCGGACACCGCAACCCCGATCGGCAGGACCTGCGGCACCGCGCGCACCTCTTCGGCGGCTTGTGCGGTCGTAGCGGGCAGGGACAGGGCAAGAGCAGCAGCCGCACCTACGGCCCGCATCATGATCATCATGGTGCGGTTGTACCGGCCCACACACCATCAGCAACAGGCCCCCGGGCACGGTTCACCCAGGCGGGGACATGGATTCACCGCCGAAACGGCACTGCATCTGTGACCGCCGCGCGCAGCCGGCCCCGATCACCGCTCACCCGGCGGCCGCAGCCGGCCCGGCAACCTCCTCGCCGTCTTCCCGCTCCACCCGACTGAGATCCGGATCGGCTACACCCGGGTCTCCACCGGCGGGCAGAAGCTCGACCGGCAGACTACCGCTGACCAGCACGACCAGAAGCCGGACCAAGCCCATCCGCGTCGAACCTGGCACGATGCCGCGAGATCGCTTCTCACCTGGTCATCCGCACCGGCAAGAAGCGCGGCCAGCACCCGGCCCCTGCGACCGTCACGCGCATGCTGCGCGAGCACGACGAACAGGCCGCAGCGCTGGCGAGCGCACGCCGGGCCGGGGGGAACCAGAGCTGGGTGCTTGATCCGTGCCGTGCCGGCCAGGAACGCCAGACCGATAAACATGCCATTCGGGCAGATAGGTGGAGGACTGCCGCGTCGGAGTGAACGGGCGACGCTGCCGCCGACGCTTGGCGCTACAAAGGATCTTCGAAGCGATGGCGGACACGCGGGGGGAAACGATTATGCCTCAAGTGGAGATCCTGCGTGCCTACAGGTTCGCCCTGGACCCCTCCGATGCTGAACGCGCCGAGCTGGCCCGCTATGCCGGGGCCTGCCGGTGGGCCTTCAACTACGCCCTGGCGAAGAAGACTCAGTCCCATCAGGCTTGGGCCGAGCGTCGGACCGCTTACCTGGCAGCGGGGCTGAGCGAAGCCGAAGCGAAGGCCCGGATCAAGGCCGACGGCGCTGAGCTCACCGATCGCATCAAGGTGTGGGACCACCACCGCAAGAGCCTCATGAGCACCGCCACCGGCAAGCAGCCTCTTCCCGCGACGCGGCCCCCGGCCGGACAGGAAGCACTCGAACGCCGACTGGCCGCGGCCCGCGCGGACGCCGCCGGTACCGGCCGTGAACGCCAGCTCCTGGCCGAAGCCCGCACCACGGTGAACGCGCTCAAGGCCGAAGCGTTCAGTGCCGGATACCGCACACCGACGGCCACCGACACCAGCGCCCTGTGGCGCATGGACCGGGACCGGCCCAAGGAAGAGGGCGGCAGCCCCTGGTGGGCCGAGGTCAACGTCTACTGCTTCACCTCCGGCTTCGACCGCGCCCAGGTCGCCTGGAAGTACTGGCAGGACTCGCTCGCCGGGCGCCGCGCCGGCCGGCGCAACGGATACCCCCGGTTCAAGAAGAAAGGGCGCACGGCGGAATCGTTTCTCTCTTCCACGACGTGAAGAGGCCGATCATCCGCCTGGAAGGCTACCGGCGCCTGGTGATGCCGGGCCTTGGCAGCATCCGCATTCACGACACCGGCAAGCGTCTGGCACGGCTGGTGGAGCGCGGCCAGGCCGTCATCCAGTCCGTGACCGTCACTCGCGGCGGCCACCGCTGGTACGCCTCCGTGCTGGCCAAGGTGCGGCAGGACGTTCCCGTGCTGTGGGAGCACATCGACGACGACGGCACCCGCGTCCGGCATCTGACCCGCGCCCAGGCCGAGAAGGCCGCCGAAACCGGCGGACGCATCGAGCAGATCGGCCGTCCGACCGCCCGCCAGCGCGCCGGCGGGCTCGTCGGCATCGACCTCGGCTCCCGCTACCTGGCCGCTCTGTCCAGCCCCCTCGACCCGGCCGACCCCGCCTCCATCCTCGTGCCACACCCTCGTCTGCTCGCCGACAGCCTGGCCAAGCTGGCGAAAGCGCAGCGCACGCTGTCCCGTACTCAACGCGGCTCGCAGCGGCGGGAGAAGGCCGCCGCCCGGGTTGCCCGCGTCCACCACCAGATCAAGGTGCGACGCGCCTCGTTTCTGCACGGCCTTTCCAAGAAGCTCGCCACCCGGTTCACGCATGTGGCGATCGAAGACCTCCGCCTCACCGCTCTCACCGCCTCGGCCAAAGGCAGCGCTGACAAGCCTGGCAAGAACGTGAAGGTCACAGCCCGGTTCAACCGGCATCTCCTGGACGCCGCGCTGGGCAGCCTGCGCAGCCGGCTCGCATACAAAACCGCCTGGTACGGCTCGCAACTCGTCATCCTCGACAAAGCCGAGCCCGTCGCCAGCACCTGCGCGAAGTGCAAGGAGCGAAACCCAAGCTCCGCCCCTTCACGCAGCAAGTTCCACTGCCCCTCGTGCGGCGCGGTCGTACACCGCCACGAGAACAGCACCGCGAACATCGTGCACGCGGCGCGCAGGCAGCTCACGACGGTCGCCTCCGATAGGGCGGAGACCCTAAACGCTCGTAGAGCCCCTGTAAGTCCTGGTGTCCGTAAGGACACTGGGCAGGGGGCGTTGAAACGAGAAGACACCGGCTGACGCCGGTGCCACCCCCGGGGAGTGATCCCCGGGCGTCCCGCAGATCCGGGGCGATCCGTGTTCTGGGAGGCCGGTACCTGCGCCCCATGTTCGGTGTCCGCGTAACGAAGGACGGTGCCGTTTGGACTGTAGGGCCAGTGCTCACACGAGGAAGGAAGGCTCCTCGCCGCGCTGCTGGCGGCCCCGTTGCCCGAGCCTGCACCCGCCGCCCCGTCGCCCGCGAAAGAGGGAGCTGTGCCGCGCGGCCCACGGCGTCACCGACGTCGAGCGGGGAACGCGCCGGGAGCTTCCGCACGTCCAGGCCCGCCACGCCCCCGCCGGGCCACCACACCACACCACAGCAGGCTCCGTTCCCCGCAGCGAACCAGACGAACGAGGCCCCGCTCCATGGGCCGACCAAGATCGGACCCCCTCACATGACCCCCGCGAGCATGGGCTCGGCAGGCCTACTGGACCTTCCCTCAGGTGTCAAGCCACGACTTCCTGTGACATGACCAGCCCGTCAGCATGACGCCTACTGGAAGTAGCGAACGACGGCACCTCCCACCAGCCCCCACCTGCGAGGAACGCTTTCATGTCCCACACCACGCACCGCCCCCGCCACACCCGGCCCACGCGACGCACCTCCCGCTACCTGCTGGCCTTCGCCTCAGCCGCCTTCATCTCCGGCGCCATCGCCATACCGGCCTCAGCGGCAACCGCACCCACAGCCCCGTCCGCAGTCGCAAGCGTCCTCACCGACATCCCCGGAACCAACGACGACACCACCGAGTACGGCGGCAACACCGGCCAAAAGGACAGCGGCAGCGTCTACGACGACGAGTACGGCGACTTCATCGGCGGCGGCATCATCGGCGGCAATGGCGGCAATGGCGGCAGTGGCGGGAACGACGACACCACCGAGTACGGCGGCAATGCCGGGGGCAACCCCCACCGTGACCCCGCCGGCGGCGCCTACGGACCGGACACCTGCAAGCAGGGCTACGTATGGCGCGAAAGCTTCGACGGAGACACACAGTGCGTCACACCCGCAGAACGCGACGTAGCCAAAGCCGGCGCCAACTAACGCGCTCAGTCCCAGCTGCCCCCCGCCGAGGCGGGGGGGCACACACGGGAGTCGCTTGTCGACGACTTCGGGAGTCACTGGGCACCTCGGCGCCATGATCAAAGTCCATGAGCCCGGGAGTCACTCAGCTCAACTGCACGTTTATGCGATCAGCCCGTGTGTCGGACCTCAGACCTGCGCCCAGGCCCGCAGCAGCCACCCCGGCGGGGGACATGAAGCGGGCCCGTCCCCGAACGGCGACGGGCCCAAGAGCGCCGGGCCGGAGGCGGCCCGGGACGGCCGCTAGCGCCGCAGCCGGCCCCACTCAACGAAGGCGACCGCGAGCAGCCACGTCGCGGGAGTGAACCCGCTCTGCACCGCGTCGCCCCACCGGGGCGCGACGTGCGCCAGCAGGGTCACGGGCGCCGGGCTGACCAGGGCAGCGGCCACGAGTAACCGCACCGGCCAGACACGGCGGACAGGCTCCGGCTGCGGGCACGAGCAGGACGGGGTCACAACGGGTTCGGACATGGCAAAGCCCCACAAGGAGTCAGGACGAACCGCCAGAAAACGGGGCACGCCCCGGGCGGTGACCGAACTTTGCGACGGCTGGGGGTTAGCCCCGCAAGCCGTCACGAAACCCCAGGTCAGAGCCCATATGCTCCGAATCTCGGGTACGCGCTACACCACCACTCCCTTAGCCGCGCAACCCCCGTGGCAGACTTCCCCCAGAAATCGAACACGTGTTTCCATTGGGGTGTGAGAGCACCGTTCCGCTTCCCCCCGGACCTGCTCGCCCTCGAACGGGCGTGGCTGGACACCTACGCCGGTCTCGCCGAGGGACCGGCCACGGCCGGAACGACCGTCCTGCGGCGCCGGCTGATCGCCCTGTCCGGGCACCTGTGCACCCACCCGTATTGGGAGACCCCCGCCGGCCCCGGCAGAACGGAACGCAGCATGAGCGAGCAACCCACCACGCCCCGCCCCAAGACCGTCCCGGTCACATGGGCACCCAGCCAGACCGGCCCCTGCGCCCGCTGCCACTCCGCCACCTGCCGTTACGGGTTGGGGGCCTCGCCCCTCTGCGCGGCCTGTAAGGCCCTGCGGCAGGCCCAGTACGGCGGCTGACCGGTGTCCGTACTGCCGCCCGATCTGCCCCGGCTGCGGACCCTGGTCACCTACCTGCGCGGCGAACTCGGCCGCGCCGAGCAGGCCCTTGCCACCGCCGAGGAACGCGAGGCCCTCGCCACCAGCAGGCTGCCGCCGAAGGAGCCGCCCGCGTGGCTGATCGAGCGCGGGATCGGCAACGGCCGGCCCCCGGTCCGCCTGCACGCCGGACACTGCTGGGACACCGGCAAACGCTGCATCCCCGCCAGCCCCGAGCAGATACGGCAGCTCCTGACCCAGGGCATTCCCGCGTGCATCCACTGCCGCCCTGACACCGCCCTCGGAGTGCTGGAATGACCGGGCACCGGCAGGGTGGGGGAATGAGTCCCGAGCTGCGCGTGGTCGTCTACCCGCCGGACGCCGAGGGCGGGCGCCGCGTCCGCTGCGACGGGGAGATTCTCGGCCGTGCCCTCGGCCCCGCCGACCTCCTCGAATTCCTGCGGCGGGCCGGCCTGGACCCCGACGTCGTCCGCCTGGACGATCCGCTGCTCATCGAGTGGCGCGGCGGCGGGCCTGCCGTCTGGAGCCCCGACCCCGGCGAGCAGTGAGCGCAGCAGTGCGGGCCGCCACCCGGCAAGGGTGGCGGCCCGCACCGCGTGCTGGTCAGACGACGGGGGAGCCGGTGTAGTCGTGGCGTCCGTAGCCGCGGCCGTCACCGTGCCAGTCCAGGAACAGAACCGAGTCGGCCAGGGCGCGGGGGCCCGCCCGGTGGCTGATCGTCGGCGTGCGGTAGCGGCCGTTGTAGTTGGCGTTCGGCGTACTGTCCTCCAGCCGCCCCTCAATCGCGGTGAAATCGCGCTCGATCACCACGGGGTCCGTGCCCTGGCGGGACTGCTTGATCTGCAACCGCAGCTTGGCCCCGTCGAAGATCGTCGGGTCGTCCACCTCGGCGCGCGGGCGCGAGCGAATACCGGCGGCGGGACCAGATCGACAGGGCCGCGCATTCGCCTTCGGCGCTACGTCGCCCTGATGCCGGTGGCAGCTATCGCCGCGTCAGTGCCGCCTTGTGAGCGGGGAGTCTTCTCTCCCACCCGACGTGGCTCGATGGTGCGTGGATCGACGGCTTCGCCTGGGGCGCCTTCGTGATAGAGCCCGTCAGGTTCGGTGTCGCGGTCGTGCGGCAGGAGAAAGAACACACGGCGTAGTTGTAGGCCGCTGTCGGGGTCGGCTTCGGCGTGTTCGTCGAGCTCGCTGTACCCGACCATTCGGCCGTCCCGGGCGTATCGGGGCTTGCCGCGGCGTCGGGCGGTCTTGTCGAGTGCCTGCCGTACGTAGTCGAGACGGTCGGGGTTCTCCAGCCACACCACGGAGCTTTCGTGGAGGAGGTCGCTCTCGTTCAGCAGCGAGCTCATGGCTGCAGCCCCTTTTCGTTGTCGACGGCCAGGCACGGGCCGGTGTTCCAGTGGTCCCGTGCGGGGGCACGGTGCCCATCGTAGTGAGGTGTGGTGCACGCGCGTAGTGCGCGTGGTCTAGACATGCTCGGCCTCAGGTTCGGGTTCGTCCTCGCCGAGAAGGCCAAGTCCGGGATAGTACTTCTTACCGCTGGACTTCATCATGTCCGCCGGTGAGGCGAGTGAGAGTTCCTGCCGCACCCGTGTGGCGAACGCCCGGGCAGTGGCGGGACGGATGCCTTCACCCGCACTGCACCAGTTGCTGTACGCGGCGTAGAGCAGACCTTGCTCAACCTTGAGATCACCCGAATTCCTGTCACTGGCGCGGCCGGCGGGGGCGCCGGTGGTGCAGCACTCCGTGAGGAATCGGCCGATGTGGTCCTCGGTCGTGGCGTATGCCTGGGTGGCCGTACGCACGGAGGCAGGGCCTGTCAGCGGGTCGCGCGTGGCGAGGTAGCGCTGGGCGCCTTCGATCAGCCAGTGCAGGATGCCGGGGCCCTCACTGTCGACGAGCTCCTTGGCAAGGTTGTCGATCTTCCGCGCCGCGGGGACGACGCGTTCGAAGGGGATCAGGCGGATGCGGCGCCAGAAGGCGTGTCCGCCAGTGCCGACCTCGGGGCGGTGGTTGCCGAGCAGCCACAGCTTGTGCGTCGGGGTGAAGGAGAAGAAGTCCTGACGCATCCGGCGCGCCATGATGCGGTCCCCACCCGTCAACAACTTGACGCGGGACTCGTCGAACTTGTCGTTCGGCTTGAGCTCGCTGCACACCACGATGCGCCGGCCGTGGAGCTCGGTGAGCTCGGTGGAGTGCTCGGAGAACTTCCCCTTCTCCATCAGGAAGCCGGGTGGGGCCGCCTGCGCGTAGTCACCGAGGATCTGCGTCATGACGTCCAGGAGCACGGACTTCCCGTTGGCGCCGGTGCCGTAGAGAAAAGGAAGGACCTGCGCACCGACGTCTCCGGTGATGGAGTACCCGAGGAGCAGGTGGAGGAACTGGATAGTCTCCAGTCCCTTGGCGTCGTCGCCGAAGGTGTCGTGCAAGAACCGGTGCCAGCGCGGGGTCGGCATTGCCTCGGGGCCGACGCTGGTGGCCCGCGAATGCATGTCGCACTCGGGGTCCGGCTTGCGTAGCTGGCCGGTGTGCAGGTCGACGACACCTGCCGGGGTGCACAAGGCATACGGGTCGCCGTCCAGGACGTCCGGGTCGAGGGCGAGCGCGGGCGAGGCCTTCGCCTGGGTCAGCATCGCCTTGATGCCCGGGGTCGACATGGACCTGCGCCGGTGCAGGAGCAAGTCTCGGTCGCTGAACAGGCCAGTGGGGTCAGTGGAGGGCATCTGCTCGGCCATGTCCCCCGCCGCCCAGACGGCGGACTTCTCTCCCCCGGTACGTTTCCACCGGTACTGGTTCCAGTGGTACCAGCCCAGGCCCTCTACATGGCGGAACTGGTCCCCGTACATGACCGCGAACAACTTGGCGTTGCCTCGGTCGGTCAGCAGGGTGGGAAGCTGTCCAGTCGGCCGGACCGCCTCACGCACGGTGGCGGTGTTCTGCTGACCGGGTAGGTTCGCCGACATGTCCTGGAGGTCAAGCATCTGCCGGGCGGCGGCAGTGGCGTCGAAGCGCGGGCCATCTGCGCTGCTCATGGGCGTCCTTTGAAGTGAAGCGGCCGGCTGATACCGGCGGACAGGGCAGAGTTGATGACGGCGAGGCTGCGATGGCTCTGGTACGGGCGGGCTATGTCCGCAGCCGCCGCCAGGAGCTCTCGGGCCTGGGAGTCTGTGAGATGGCCCGCTCCCACCAGGCCGCCCGCGGTGTAGGCGGCCCGGTTGAGTTTCTCGGTGAAACTCGCCCCGTGCGGGATGGCAGCGCAGTCCTGAACTTCGGCCAGCAAGGGGTCCAGCAAGCGGTGCGCAGCTGGGGCGTCGGGCCGTGCGGACCTGCGCGACGGCGGCACGGCAGGGCGAAAGGGGCCGTCGGTGACCACGTGCCCGGTACGTTCCAGCTCGGCGGCCAGCCAATCAGGCAAGGGCGCGGGAAGTCGCGCTGCCCCGACGGGAACATAGGCCCCGGCCCGAACTCGGGTCGCCGGGGCCACGATGTATCCACCGGTCGCGCGTACGTCGACCTGCCACGCGAGCGCTACCTTCGGGCTTGAGCCGGTCGAAGATCGGTAGCGCACTGCGGACTCAGCAATCCGGTACCAGACGTGCAGCCCACCGGAGGGGGTCCTGACCCTCAAGGTTGCCTCGTCCTCCGCAGGATTGGATCGGCCACGGTAGGCCGCGAGCAGGGCGAGGGTGTCGAATCCTGAAGCCAGCCCAGCCAGATTGACGTCCGGATGGATCGAGATCCCCGGCAGAAGCCGGTCACGGTCCGGTACTTCAGCTCTGTGGGCGTCGACATCGAGAACCACCAGGCCCGCAGGCCCGCAGGAGACACCGACCCCCATCGTCGGCTGAGCACCCCACCAGGCGTTCAGCCTGGCGGTGTCGGTGGTGGCAGCGTGAAACCCGTGGCACCACTTGCCTTCGGCAACACAGGTGCATGTCTGCGGGGCATGGAGGTGTTCCCTGCAGGCAGGGCAGTTGCCGGCGGGTGTCTTGAAGCCGGGAGCCAGAGGGTGGACGGGCCAGCCTCGTGCCGCGCACCACATCGCGACATCGAGGGGGCCCGCGCTCCCTGATGGCGTTGACGTACTGCTCTCACCCTGGCGCGGCACACGATCGTCCTTGTCGAGGGACCCATCAGTTGATTGAGTCCCTGAGACAAAAGCCCTGGTCAGAGGGCTAGGATGCTTCAGGTAGGGACTGAAGGGACCGAGTTTTCAAATGAGATCCAGAGCCTACCGTAGCGTTGGGCGGCAGCGCTGCCGTTGTATCAGTTCCCCAGTCCCTTCAGTCCCTTGTCCGCGCGTGTCGCCCAAGGCACCCGGGGTTCAGACTCTTGATCGGCAGGGTTTCGCTCCCGGGCGTGTCGCGTCGCCGCCAGACCAGCGCCCCGGCACGGGCGTTGTGCCCAAGGGACGCAACATGAATCAGTCCCTGTCCAGTCCCTCGACGAAACACCTGCTCAGAGGCCATGCCCACGTCCTGGAGGGACTGAAGGGACTCAAGAACCCCAGTTATGAGCAGTCCAGAGAATCTCTCCATGTCTACGTGCGGGTGCATACGCACGCACACATGATGAAGGGAACTGGGAAATTCAGTCCCTTCAGTCCCTTCAGTCCCCTTGCCCCAGCTAGCAGGAATGCCCTGACCTGCGGTTTTGATGGTGAACGGCAGAGAGGGACTGAAGCCACGCGGGGTAGATCGAGAGACTCAGGCGAGGCCTGGCCGAGTGCGAGGAGTGAGACAACTGCGTGCTAGGCACGAGCACCGCCTGAGTCGTGCGAATGCTGCACCTGTCAACGGCCATTGAGATGCCCCGGCCCCTCCCCCCAGCCGCCAATTCACCAGAAACTCAGGAGACGACTGCACCTCGCCTCCCGCTGGCCGCCGCAATTCGTCCCACCCCGCAGTCCGCGCCGGACTGCGAGAGGCGGGCGGTAGCACCAGGTGAACCGGGTTGTTCTGCTCCTACAGAACAACCCGTGGCCGTTCGGGCCGTGGCCGATCCACGCAGCAGCTGTGCATAGATCTCGCGCGGAACATCACAGAGCTGCAATGCCATGCAGCGGCTGGGACTGGCCCACGGCCCTGCTGGCAGTCGCGGAGCAGCAGGCGCCGGCTGGAAGCAGCACGGGCCCGAGCAGCAAGCCGCAGCGCCGTGGCTGCTGCACGGCCGGGGCGGGCCTGCTATTCGAGCAGCACCCGTGTGCCGCCTGGCCCATGCAAATGCTGCGCTGCACCCACGAACCAACCTGCTGCCACCGACGACCACCTGGACCACGAGCAGCACCACCGCGACGACGGCCACCAGCCACCCGCAACCCACCGAGCAGCAGTCGGGCAGCCCCGGTCACAGGACGGTGCCGTGCAGGCCACGGCGGGCGCCGGACATCGCGTAGCGGCGGGCGGCCAGACCGTGCTCGAGATTCTCGCCGATCTGATCGCACAGCAGCGCGAGGACGTCCGTTGCCTCTGTTTCGGAGAGGTAGGCCGGGGCGACTTCGAGCATCAGCTCCCCGATCGCGTACGTGCTGGGGACGAGGTCCTCGTCCCCAGCACGCATCGCGGCGACGACCGGGTCCGCTGGCGGCTCGGCGTGCGGTGCAGGCGGAGCGGTACGAACGTCGCGGACGCCCTGACGGACCACGGCGCGCACCGTGGGCTCATCGAGGCTCTACGACTGGCCGGAGGCTCTCCCTACGACGGCGAGACGCCGGACACGCGGAACGTTCCGGGCTACGGCTCGCACGCCACCAGTGACACCGATACCCGAGGCGGCCTCCTCCGGGCGCTGTGCAGCTTCAGCTGGGCCAAAGAGGAGGGCCACATCGTGAGCGGCCTGCCGGACTGCCGTGAATGCCGGCGCGAGGTCCAGCTCGGCGCCGAACGCCCCTGCGGCTCGTCGTGAGCTACGTGCCAGGAATGTGGTTTGCCCCGGCTCGGTGCGGCGGCCGGAGGACCGACGTAGGCCAATGGCACGGCAGCTGCGAGGCTGGCGGTTTCCTCAAGGGGATCCCGGCTGGCGCGTTGTCTCGCCTACGGTCGCTCCATGACCAGTGACGGAGTAGTCGTGGATGAGGCGATCCGTGCGGCGTGGGACTCATACCGGGTCCTGGAGAAACGGACTTCCGCCAAAGAGCGCCAGGCGCGCAGCAGCGGGTTACGGCCGCGGTGGAGGCGTACGGGCGTGAGGAGGTGTCCCGGGGCACGGTATTCCTGGTGGCGTGCTGACCGGATACCTGATCGCCGAACAATCCGGTGGCGAGGATCGGCTTGATCCGCTCAGCGATCTGATCCCCGCTGTGATCCGCAGGCTTCCCACCTTCGAGATGGCCGACCCGGCTCAGGTGCCGATGGTCACCGGCGTTCTCGTGGCCGCTGCGATGGGCATGGACACCGTGGCGTGGCGCGACCAGTTCGGACAGATTCCGCCGGAGGAGGTTCTGGTGCACGGCTTCGTGTTGTGGCTGCTCGCCGATCTCTTCGATTCCCTGGTCGGACGGCCCGGAGCCATCGACCGGATGATGCGGGAGACCTTCGACTCCATGGCCGCCGAACTCAGCTGACGTGCGGGCTGTCCGGCGGATGGCTACCGGTGGCTACGATGCGGAACCCGACGCCGGCAACTGCAATGCCGGGGTCGGGGCGTTGTCACAAGGTGGCTACCCGAGCCAGACGATGTCCAGGATGGACAGGTGCCGGGTGAGCCGGTTGACCACATAGACGACGGAGAGCTGCCCGACGGACGCGGAGCGGACGTCTTCGCCTTCAGGGTCGCCGATGTTCCACTGGGGCCAGCCCCAGGGGGAGCGCACCGCGATGTCCAGGACGTCGCGGACCGTCTCCTTCGCGTGCTCGGGTAGCTCGGTGAGTACCTTCGCGGCCTGCGGGGAAAGGCGCACCGCCCACGGCTCACTGGTCACCGGCGGGCGCCGAGGATGTCGTCCAGGTCCACGAAGCCGGTCTCGTCACGGCCGGAGTCCATGTACAGGTCGACGGCCGGGGCCGCGGCGACGCGCAGCTGCCAGGCGCGTACGACGTCGTGCAGCGGGGTGAGGCTGTAGGTGTGGCGGGAGTCCTCCAGGGCCTTGGCCCAGTCCCGCTCGAAGGCTGGCACCCAGGTGTCGGCGCGGCGGTCGGCTCGCAGCTGGGCGAGCAGCTGGGCGGCGGCGGCCGGGGCCGGCGGGGTGGGGGCTTCCTCGGGCTGTGCGCTCATAAGGTCCTCCATGTCCTGGTGACACGCTAGCGCCACCGTTGCCACCAGCGCCTCGGTTCGGTCCTACCCGTTGCCGCCGTCGCTACGGAGCCTGATTCGGCGTAGGCCATGGCTGCGTCGAGCGTAACGGGTGAGTTGTCGCCAGTAGCCTGGACAAGTTCGGGTATCTCAACCTGGACAAGAAGGGCGCCAAGCTCCTGTTCCAGATTTTCACCGAGCGCGAGGAATGACGTCACGCTCCTCGCCAACGGCGAGGAGGAGTACACCACCCGCAGCAGCTCGCCGACGACGTCCTCCGCATCATCATGGCCGACCGCGACTGACCACCGCCGGCCCCGAACCGCGTCGGCGGTCCGGGGCCGGCTGGGCGACCTGACGATGCCAGGGTGCTCCCCGTTGCTGGATGTGGTCTCTCAGCACGTTGTTTACGCAGGACTACTTCGCTGCCGCATGATTCCCTCTAGCCTCGCACCATGGATTGGTTCACGGCGGCGGTGGTGGGAGCGGTCGGAGGCGCCTCCCTGGAGGCCATCGACGTCATCAAGGCCATCAAGTGGCACCGTCAGATGCCCTGGAACGTCCAATCAGACACCATCGATCCACCCCAGCGCAGAGCTAACGTGCGGCCCCAGGAGGAGCACCTGCCCGCACCCGGCTGGAAGGCGTATTGGGTTGCCGGGGTACTGCGGCTGCTCGTGAGCGGAGCCCTGACCGGAGTTGTGGCAGCCACCTATCCGCAGAGCACCAATCCACTGGTTGCCTTTCTCATCGGGCTGGGCGCGCTATCTGCTGTCCAGCAGGTCACCACACTGGTGCCGCTGATGGTGAAGAACGCGGGTCGGGCTGCTCTAGGCGGCGTAGTGGACGTGGCACAGCAACAAGCGCAGGCTCTCCAGCAAAGCGGGCAGCCTGACCCTGGGCAGTCGAATGGTGCTGTGCCAGGACCCCAAACCGGTAGTCCTCCGGCAGGGAGTCCACAACCGGGCACAGGCGTTGCCGCACAGCAGGATCCGGCGGGCGGAGGAGGTGCGGCGTGACAATTGCTGCCGAGTCCTTCGTGGGCCGCGTCCTGGCCGTGATTTCCCGTCGTTCTCCTGGCTTCCGGCCGCCCTTGAAGACCTCCGGACGACTGCATGCGCCGGACAGCCCTACTACGTCTCCTCCGGCTCAGGACTTTCCTCGCCCTCGTGAGACTCCCCAGGTCGACCCGGCCCAGGACGACTTGCCGGTACAGAGACTGGTCAACGCGACGGCCCAATGGAAGTCCGCGCCTCCACGGGAGCGTCTCCGGAATCGCGGCGGACTTCTGGGAGTCTCAGATTTCCTGGAGACCACCGTCGCAACCCTCGACCGCACCCCCGCCAACGCCCTGTACCGCTACCGCGCCCGGGACCTCGGCCTCGCCCTCGACCGCGCCCTACACCACGCCCGCGACCCCGACTTGGCCCGCGACCACATCCCCCCCGTTGGACTCGTCCCCAACCTCAATCTCGAACTCGCCCGCGCCCGCGAGCATGCCCATGACCTCGAGGCCGCCCGCGACCTCGAACATGTCCCCGCCCTCGCCCGTGACCTCGTCCGCGCCTTCGACCGCGCCCACGACCTCGCTGGCGCCC
The DNA here is from genome assembly GCF_036237315.1 of Streptomyces sp. NBC_01351. Classification (GTDB taxonomy): domain Bacteria; phylum Actinomycetota; class Actinomycetes; order Streptomycetales; family Streptomycetaceae; genus Streptomyces. The sequence goes on from NZ_CP108357.1 coordinate 24,763, forward strand.
TCGACCGCGCTCTATACCGCAGCCGTGCCCTCAACCGCGAAGGTGCTCTCGCCCTCAACCGCGAACGCGCCAGCAACATCGTCCTAGAGATCGGACGCGGCCTTGAGATCGCCCGAGGCCTCGACCGCGACCGGGCCCTCGACTTCATTCGCGACCTTGCCCGCAAAATCGAAAGCGCCCGCTCCCCCCACGGTCGTCTCTCCCGCATCCTCAACCCTGGCCGCGACCGCTACCTCATCCTGGCGCTCGCCCTAGACCCCACCCTCGGCCGCTACCTCACCGAAGCTCATGACAACCTGACCGATGCGGCAAGCAACTTCGTTGGCGCAGACCTAACCGCGGTGGATCCTTCTAAGGCCAACCTCGCAGGGATCCGTTGGGACGGCGACACACGGTGGCCCACCCCTGAGTGGACAGCTCGCATCCGTAGAGCATCGGTGGAGGACGCTCCTGGATCCGGGGTCTTCATCGTCCTTCCTGAAGAGGGCCACAACTTCGCCGATCGCGGCCCCGTGGCACCAATCTCCTGAGACACCACAGCTAGAGCTGGACGTCGATGTGGTCGACGTCCGTGAACTCGACCAGGAGGCCGGTGGCGCGGCGGCCGCGGTCCTTGAAGTAGATCTCCTGGAATCCCTCGGCGACGATGTCCAGGAGCTGCTGCTCGGTGGCGCCCTGCTCCTGGGCTTCGAAGAGGCGCGCCGCGTAGGCCGGGGGCAGGCCCTGGGTCAGGTGGCGCATTCGCCCGTCGTCGGTGGTGCCGGCGGCGGCGGTGTACCCGAACCGGGCGCGGGTTTCGATGACGAGTCCGCCACTGGTGGCGGCCGCCTGCTTGGCCTTGGCGCGGATCTGGGGCTGCCAGCGCTTGCGGATCTCCCCCGCGAGACGGGCTGCGAGCTCCTTGCGGCCGCTTGAGCTTGCCGCTGACCGCCCCGCCGCCCAAACCCGCACCTCCGTGCTTGCAGGAAGGCCCTTTCCGCCACCCCAGCCAGCGGCCCGGCAGCCAGGACGCCCGAACGGCCCGGTCCGGGCCCCCGCCGACCCGCCCGCGTACGCCGACGGCATCTAACGGCGTAGCCCGCCTCCGCAACCGGCACGACACCCCGTGTAGCCACCGGTGCGGTGTGGCGCGTCTGCGGTGTCAGGGATGGGCGGGACACGGAATATTCGGATTCATGGTCATGCTCTCCCCCACCGATCCCGGCTCCTCGGCGGCCGAGGTGCTGAGTGCCCGGTACGCGGGCAGGCTCCCCGCCTCCCTCGGCGACCTCGCGGGGCCCGGGCACGGCACGGTCGAGCTGCCGCTCCACGTCGCCTGGTCCGGGCTGCGCGCCTACGACCTCGACCGGCCGCGCCTGCGCATGGGTATGTACCGCACGGTCCTGGCCGAGGGACAGCACGAGGACCTGGTGCGGCTGCTCAACCGCGACCTCCTCCTCGCTCAGTGGCCCGTCCTGCGCACGTTGGTCAGCCGGCACGTACGGACGGTCTGGGAGAACGCCTTCCCCGAACTGACCTCGGCCGGGTCCGCGGCGGCGTGAAGCTCTCCGGCCTGCACCGGCGGCTGCTGGAAGCCGTCAGCCGGCCTGCGTAACGTTGGCGGTGAGCATCACGCGCCCATTCCCCGCCGGTGATGGGAAGCGGCGGACTAAGCTTCCTCCATGTTGCTGAACCCAAAGGACCGGATCCTGACGACGGCCCGATTGCGCTTCGACTGGCCTGCCACCGAGCGAGGCAACGGGGAGGCGAACGTCTTCGACCGTGAATCGGGCGCGCGTCTAGGCGCAGTGAAATACACCCAGATGTCGCGATACACGCCGAAGGGCGAGTCGACTTGGGGACTCCTGGCCCGGAGCGCGGCAAACGAATACGGTGGAACGCCGAGGCGCGGTGAGTATCGACGCGTGATGTTGTGCGAGTCGGTGAGCCAGGCCGAGAGCTGGCTTCTTGCCGAGTGGGCATGAGGATCGGTTGCTGGACGCCCTCTCTCGATGGGCAGTCAGCACCGTGGACCTGAGCGCCAACGGCGAACCCGTCATCGTGCAGGACGAGAGGTTGACGTCGGCATCCACCTTCAGCAGGGCACCCTCACCCTCACCCAGAACGGCAAGGACTTCGAGGCGTACCACGCTTCGGTGGAGTTCGTTGCTGTCCACGAGGAACCGTGGACAGTGGAACAGGTCAAGTTCTCGGCCAAGGGGTCGGACGGAAAGCCCGTGGGGTTGACTGTTGATCTGCTTAACGAGGCGTGCAACGGTCCCAGGGCTGGCGTTCCCGCCGCGATCTGGAAGGTCGTGGCGCTCGCCGCGACCTCCGCCGGAGACGTCGGCATCACCTACGCGACCCCTGACCCGAGTCCGATGTAGCTGCCCTGCTCGGACGGGTCATCAGACCCCCTGCGAAACTGCAGCGATGAGCACCATGCGCCGCCCGCTCGGGCACGGACCGGATCCCGTTGTCGAGGACCAGGAGCCGCGTACGGTGCGGGGCCGTACCGCTGCGGAGCGGGCCGCTGAGGACACTGAGCCGCTCCTGCCGCGTACCGCGGGCGGCATGGCGGCCCGTCGGGCGCTGGGGGCCGGCCCCCGAACCTGAGATCCGGTCCGGAGGCCAACCTCTTCTTCGAGGGCCGCTGTCTGGGCCCCTTCGGCGCCTGCTCTTGGGCCAGCGTGCCGTTGGCGGCCGTGAGGGGCTGCTGTCGGACCACCTTCGGCTTCGGCTGCCCGATTACGGTGCAGGCCGGCGTCTCTGCTCCGCGTCCCTCAACGTCGGCTCGGCACTTGTTGGAGGAGCTCCAGGCGTCGCTGGGCCAGTTTCAGATGCCGGGGATCGAGGGTCGGCAGCGTGCGCAGGAGGCGGACGAGGGCCGGCCCGGTCTCGGTGGCTGCGTCGGTATCCGTCAGCTGGGTCCAGCAGTAGAGGGCGCCGGCGGCCGCCGCGCGTACTTCAGGTGCGTGGGGGGACTGACTGGTGAGGCGGATCCGACAGGCACTGGTCCACAGCTGGGTGGCGAGCCCGAAGTTGCCCGCCATTCTGGCAAGGTCTGCCCGGATCTCCAGCCAGCCGGTCGCTTCCGCAGAGGCGTACCCCGCTCTCTGCACCTCGTACTCTTCCCACGCGGAGGCGAGTGCGGCTGCCTCGGTGTGCCGGCCGGAAGTGGCCAGGGCATGGATGTGCGGCCGCGGGTCCCGGGCCGAATCACCGGCTACTGCCAGCTGCTGAGGGACCGCCACGTGCTGAGCCACGGACGAGTGCACGGCCCCGGCAGGGACAGTCTGGCCCGGCAGGACCTGGCCGTGCTGACCATCAACCGCGCCGCCTGGCCGGGGTGCGAAGCCGAAGCCCCGAGCATACGAATGCTCCATCGAAGGCTCGGCTGGCGCGGGACCTGGGCTCTGCAGATGCGGCGGAACTGCATGGCCGTCCCCGGAACGCGGGCCATTGCCGTAGGACGAGGCCAGCCCCGGAGCGGCTGACGCGCCGAGTTCCCGTGCTGTCGGCAGGACGAGGGCGCCCGGCGCCAGGGCCGCGGTTCCTGCCGCGAGAGCGTGCAAGTGCAGGTTGGCGGGGCGGGAGTGGCTGTTGCGTAGCTGGTCGATCCAGTGTCGCGTGTAGCTGCTCACGGTGTCCCCGCCTGCGGCAAAGCCGGGCGGGGACACCACCCCGTACACCTCGACGGACGAAGATGCGGGCAGGCGTCCATGCTCCTGCAGAACGGGCCATGCCGCCTTGTCCGCGACCAGATCGAGCAGCACGGTCGTCAACCCTGCCGGACGGGCCTTCAGCTCCTTGCCCAGCCACTCCCAGGGCAGTGCCGTGTAGCGGACCGAAGCGGCCGTCGTCCCGGCCAGAGCGAGGTGCAGCCGGCTGCTGCGACGGTCGACGGTAAGACGGCCCGAAAGATAGACCAGCAGCGGGCCCGCTGTAGCCGCAGCTGCACGCAGGCGTGTCAGCACCAAGTTCGGATCCCGGACCCCGTCGAGATACGTCGTGTCGCACGGAACGTCGCTCCGCAACAGCAGCGACGCCGGCACCACCCCAAGTGCGGCCAGGTTGGCACTCGGTGCGACCTGAACGGTACGGCGACGCACCGCGGCACTCCCCGCTATGAGAAGGACATGCCCCCGCTGCTCCAGACCGAAGTTCTGCATGAACAGACCGTACTCACCCCGCGCGGACCGCACGGCTCCGCCTTCCTCGGGGGGCCCTGACGGTTCGAAACGGCTTGGTGGTCATGGCGCGGCTCGGGGTCTGTCGTTATGAGGTAGTCGGCACGTGCGCTCGCTGTGTCACCGCAGTAGCGCGTCGCCGTCGTTGACCCTGTCCACGCTCCCCGGTTTGCTGCAGAGCATGGCAACAGCTTCTCGGCGCGCACCAACGGTGGTGCACGGGTTAGGGCGTTCAGGCGGTGGCGGCGAGGAAGACTCGGACGGCGGGGATAAGTGCGGCGCAGGTGAGCTGGGTGCGGAGGTCCTTGAGGGTGCTGGTGCCGCGTGCTGAGGAAAGCCGCCCCTGCGTTCGAAGAACATGTCCGCTCCGCCTGGCGCGGACGGGTCCACGCCAGACGGGATCACCTCCACACCCAGCCCTGACCCCGTACGTGCGATGGCCCCCGAACCAGAGGGTCCCGGTTCGCGGGCCATCGCACGTACTCCCGGGGCGACTCCCGACGGGGCGCGGCGCGCGCCCGAGGCCACCTCCTGGAGGAGGCGATGACCGCGACGAGGACACCGGCGATGGTGAAGACGACCGTGAGGCCCGCGGCAGCGACGGTCAACGGCATGGCGAGGGCAGGGTGCCCGATCGTCACATAGAGAAGACCGGCGCCGATGATGAAGGGCGGCTGCCCCTCGCCCCGGCACGCCGGGGTAAGGGGCGGGCCCGATCCACGTCTCGTCGATCTTCGGGGGTTACGGGCAGCTGATGCGGATGTCGGCCTGGTCGGTGGTGCAGGTGTCGATGCCGGTGCCGCCGTCCGCGGTGTCGTTGCCGGTGACGCCGTCGGTGGTGGTGAGGGTGTCGTTGCCGCTGCCGCCGATGAGCATGTCATTGCCGGGGCCGCCGGTCAGGGTGTCGTTGCCGTTGCCGCCGATGAGGGTGTCGTTGCCGGGGCCGCCGTCCACGGTGTCGGTGCCGTTGCTGCTGTCGATCGCGTCGTTTCCGGATCCGCTGTAGATGACGTCGTTGCCGTTGCCCCCGTTGATGACGTCGTTGCCGCCGAGGCCGCAGATCACGTCGTCGCCACCTGTGCCAGCGATGGTGTTGGAAGTACTGGTGTCGAGGATGGTGCAGCCGTGGGCGTTGTCCACGGTGGTGTTGGCCGTCGCGGTGTTGTTGTCGGACGCGGGGTCGGTTTCGGCGGAGCTGGTCGTGGCCGTGTCGGACAGGGTTCCCGCGGCCGTGGGTTCGACGACGACGGTCACGGTGGCGGTGGCGCCGGGGGGTAGGGAGCCGAGCGTGCAGGTGGCGCTGGTGGCGCTGGTGGCGGTGGTGGTGCAGCTTCCCTGGCTGGGTGTCACCGAGACCACCGTGCCGGGGCCGGTCACGGTGTCGGACAGCGTGACGTCGGTGGCCCTGACGGTGGCGTTGGTGTTGGTTACGGTCAGGGTGTAAGAAGCCTGGTCGCCCAGGCTGATGGTGGCGGGCCCGGCTTTCGTGACGGACAGGTCCACCTCGGCCGGGGCGGCATGGAAGCGGGCGAGCGCGAAGTCGCTGCCGTCGGCCGCGAAGGTGTAGCCGACGACGACGATCCTGCCGTCGTCCTGCACCGCCATCTGGGTGGCTGCGGCACGTGTGCCGAAGTCGGCCACTGCCTTGCCGCCGGTGCCGAAGGAAGTGTCCATGCCGCCGTTGGTGGTGTAGCGGACGAGCGCGAAGTCGAGGGAGCCCCCTGCTCTGGTGAAGCCGGCGGCGAGGATCTTGCCGTCGGCCTGCACAGCTACACCTCCTTGTGCTCCATCGCCATCGCCATCGCCGAAGTCGGTGGTCACCTTGCCGTCGCCGTCGAAGGTGGCATCGAGGCCACCGCCGGTGGTGTAGCGGGCCAGCGCGAAGTCGGTGCCGTCGGCCGTGTCCGTGAAGCGGGAGCCCCCGACAACGATCTTCCCGTCGGCCTGCACCGCCAGGCCGTTGGGCCGCTCGTCGGAACCGAAGTCGGTGGTGGCCTTGCCGTCGCCGTCGAAGGTGACATCGGGGCTGCCGTCGCGGTTGTAGCGGGCCACCGCGAAATCGTCGCTGCCGCCTACGCCGGCGGTGGTGTAGCCGGCGGCGAGGATCTTGCCGTCGGCCTGCAAGGCCCCTCCGTCAGCCAGACCGAAGCCTCCGAAGGCGGTGGTGGCCTTGCCGTCGCCGTCGAAGGAGGTATCCAGACGGCCGTCCGTTTCGAAGCGGGCCAGCATGAACTCGGCATCGCTCCCCTCGTCGCCGAAGCCGATCGTGAGGATCTTCCCGTCGTCTTGCACCAGCACTTTGTGTGCCCCGTCGTGGCCACCGAGGTCGGTGGTGACCTTGCCTCCGGTGCCGAAGGAGGTGTCCAGGCTGCCGTCGGCGTTGTAGCGGGCCAGCTGAGTGTCGTCGGCGAGGTTGTTGGTGAATGAGAAGCCAGCCGTGATGATCTTTCCGTCGGCCTGTACCGCCACCGAGATGGCGTTGTCACCACCACCGCTGAAGTCGGTGGTCACCTTGCCGTCGCCGTCGAAGGTGGCATCGGGGCTGCCGTCGTGGTTGTAGCGGGCCAGTGCAAAGTCGGTGGTCTCGTCCAGGCCGCGGTGGCCGGCTACCACGAGCTTGCCATCAGCCTGAACTGCCACGGCGTTAGCCAGATCGAAGCCGCCGAAATCGGTGGTCACCTTGCCGCCCATACCGAAGCCTGGGTCTAGATCACCGGATGCCGCCAGAGCGGCGCCGGGCGGGGACACGACGAACGCCAGGCTGACAGCGGCCAGCACGCCAGTGCGGAGGACCGCCTGCGGACGCCACCGTCCCCAGGCCTGGCCCCACCGTCGTCCCCGACCAAGAACCGACACAGACATGGTGTCCACTCCGCCTCTCCTACCGATACCCGTTACCGCGCTGAACGCGCGCCGTCGTTGGCAGCGCGCCAACCACGACTTCCGGTTCGGCATCGCCGGAGCGGAGCCCGCCGGAAGGTGCTGGTCGGCACACAGCTTCGGGTTGTTGCTCTCAGCGCAGCTCCCTGCCCGCTGTGCACTGCGCCCACTGGCGGGACGGAATCACTCCCACGAGTACCGGTGGGCCGGGCACAGCAGGGGGAGTCACCCAAATCTGGGTGACTCCCCCTGGAGAGATCTCGCCTGCGGTAGCGGGTTACCGCCTGGAAGCCGCGACGAACGCGGCGATGACACCGGCGATGGTGAAGACGATTGTGACGCCTGCGGCCGCGACGGTCAGCGGCATGGCGAGCGAGGGGTGCGCGATCGTCACGTAGAGAAGGCCGGCTCCGATGACGAGGACGAGGCGCTGGGTGAGCGCCCGCGCCGGGGGTCGCCCGTTCGGCGGCGAGTACAGACAGAGCCGGGATCAGGACGCGACCGGTGCCCCGCGAGGGTTCGATGTAGAGGCTGGTGAAGAACGGGTCCGCCTGGTACAGGGCGACCAGGGTGGTGTGGTCGAAGACTGCCGTCCGGCTCACGCGGGGCGGGTACTCCAGCCACACGGGGCGGGCCTTGCGGAAGATTGCGAAGCCATGGGTCAGTGGCCTCCGCCAGCAACTGGTTCACGTCCCACGCCGTGGTCACCACGACGTGGGACGTGGGGTCTGGAGGGTGGCGGCGTCGATAGCGGGGCGCCTGATGAGCGCCCCTCCACCCTCACGCCGTCTTAGCTACCAGGCGAGCGAGACCCGATCTGCCTTCCGCAGGTCGCCTGCCTGGACGGTCAGGTCGAGCCAGCCGTCGAGGGGGAACTCATCCAGTGTTATGTAGTACACGTCCCGTCCGCTGGTCGCGGGAGAAAGTGTTCTGACGAACTCCCAGTTTAGCTCCCGGCTCTTGTATGCGGCGGAGACCACCTTCTCGCCAGTGTCTCCCAACAGGACGACTCGGGCTCCCGCGTTCAGTGCCCCAGGGCCATGGAGCGCGACGACCTTCGAGTCATTCTTCGGTCGTGCGGCATCAGTGGTCGAGCATTTGATCGTCTGCATGCCGCCAGATAGCGCCGATTCCCAGAGGCAGACATGTCCTTGTAGCGACTCCCAGAGGAAGGCGGTGACTCCAGGCAGATCGATCCGGCTGATGCCTGCGCTCGTGGGGATTTCCCCCATCCCCTTAGCCTGAGCGATCAGTTCTACCTCCTTCTGTTCCAGGTTCGACGAGCTCGCCTGTATCTGCGGCGCCGTGCTCGTCGCGGAGACGTTCGGCGCAGTGTGGGCTGCCTGGGGGCCACAGCCCGCAAGGGCGGTGCACGTGGCTGCACCCACCGCCCACCGAATCGCGGGATGCCTCAGGCCGGTGGTCAGAATGGTGTGCTCCCTGTCTTGAGGACGGTCGCATTGAGGGCCACCCGGTTAATCGGGATCTCCGAGTAGGTGACTGGAGTCCACGAAGTGAGGTCGAAGGCGCCCCAGGTCTTGGTACTTGTCCGCCCGTCCGCGTGGTGGTAGGTGGTTGTGTACGTGTCGATCACGCCGTGGGGCGACAGCCCGTAGTGCTCCCCGCCCTTCACCTTCATGGGAACCGTCTTGGTCAACGTCGTGCTGCGAGTCTTCGTATCTATGTTCGTCCAGGTGTAATCTCCGTTGATGCCCAGAGTGGCCGACACTTCCGCCTTTACTTCGGCAACCTTTAGGTCGAAGCCCGCCCCGATCGTCGCCGATACCCCAGCGGACCAGCCGATCTTGTCCGCGAACTGCTCCGCCGCCGCATACATCGCCTGCTCGCTGTACGCGAAGGTAACGTCCGTATCGTTTGGCGCTACGTCCAGCATTCCCGCCGTGGTGTAGTCGGTGTAGTACGCGTTTCGCACCCAAAAGGTCTCCGACCACAAGACGTCCTGCCCGCCGGACGGCGCGACCAGACCCTTCGGCGCCCGGGGCGGCATCGTGGTGCAGCCGTCACAGAAGTGCCGGGGGGCCTTGTTGCGATTTTTCTGCTTTACGTACTCAGGGGCGAGTGTTCCGCGGCTGTTGTTGACTTCTCGTTCATAGTTCTTTCCGTATCCGGTGGGCTTGGTGCCAGCGTTGGTGCAGGTGTACATGCCACTAGCGCACTCTTCGATGGCTTTGCCGGTCGGGTCGGATTCGGTGAGGGGGCTGTTGTTTGCGTACTGGTAGGCGTTGTGCTGGCGGGGGTCGTCCACGATCATCAGCGGGTCTACGGAGAGGAATCGTCCGAGGACAGAATCGTACTCGCGTGCGCCGAGGTGGGTAAGGCCCGTGGTCTTGTCCTGGGTTCCTCCAACGAAGCCGCGTTCGCCGGGCCAGGCTGCTGGTGCCGTGCCGCGGTCCTCGCCGAACGGCTTGGTGGTGCGGCGCTGGACTTGGAGGGTGGTGGCGTCGATGGCGGTGGTGCCGGTGTTGTGGTGGTCGGCGGCGACGTAGGTGAGCTTGCCGTCGGAGGTCCGGACGATGGTGGTGCCGCCGGGGGTGGAGTAGTAGCGGGTGCCGGTGACGGTGTTGGCCGTGGTGTTGAGGGTGAGCTCGGTCGAGCCGAGGTAGAGGGTGGTCTTGCCGGGGTCCTTGCGGAGCAGGCGGTTGCCGGCCGCGTCGTAGGCGTATGTGGAGGTGCCCGCTGGGGTGGTGGCTGAGGCGAGTTTGCCCTCAGGGGTCCAGGTCAGGGTCTGTGTTGATCCCGGGGCGTTGGGACGGGTGAGTGTGTTGCCCGTGTCGTCGTACGTGATGGCGCTCGTGACTTCCGGTGCGCTGCCCGTCTTGTTGGTGGTGGAGGTCGGGGCGTGGGGGCGCGGGGAGCCCGGGGCCGGGTAGGTGTGGGTGGTGGTGACGGTCTTGGCGGCGTCACCAGCCGGGTCGTGGTCCGTGGAGGAGGTCCGATTGCCGGTCACGTCGTACGTGAAGGACTGGCGGTACGGCGCCGGGCCTCCGATCTTCCCAGGCTGGGGCGTGAGGTTGGTGCAGTTGCCGATGCCTGGGACTGACGGGCCTGGCTGGGTGGTGGTGGTTCCGGTGTCGGTCCAGGCCTCGCCCAGGCGGCGGAGGTAGTCGTAGGTGAAGCACTGGGTGTCGCGGGTGGCGCCCTGGGTGTTGGTGACGGAGGTGACGTCGCCGGCCTGGGTGTAGGTGTAGTCGGTGATGTCGACTGCGGTGGACGCGTCCTGCTTCTTGAACTCGGTGCTCAGCAGCCGGCCGGTGGCCGGGTCGAGCGTGTTTGTGAAGCTCGCCTGCTTGGGGTCGTCGCCGAAGGTTGTGCGTCGGACCTGGCCGAGTTCGTCGTAGTTGACGTAGTTGACGTAGTTGACGTTGTCCGAGCCGTAGGAACGGGGCAGGCCACTGGCGAAGCGGCTGGTCCTGAGCCTCTCGAACGGCAGGCCGCCGGCTGCAGGCAGGTTGGTTTGGTACTCCAGTCCCGTGATGGTGTTATAGGTGGTGCTGGCGGCGTAGGTGCCGGTGAGTGCTCCTTCGCCTTCCGGGACGGTCAGCTTGGTGCCGGTGGGCCGGTAGCCGATGTCGTAGCTGGTGGTCTCCCGGCGCCAGGGCTTGCCGTCCACCCAGGTGGTCGAGGCGGTCGGCTGGCCGGGGAGCAGGGTGTCGTACTCGTAGGTCGCCAGTTCGGGTCCGTCGACCGTGTTCTGGTTGCGGGACGTCGGGCGGCCGAGGGTGTCGTAGCTGGTGAAGACCGTCGTGCCGCGGGCGTCCGTGGTGGACGCGGGCCGGTCGGCGGCGTCGTATGTGACCGTGGACGTGCCCTTGTCCGGGTCCACCGAGCGGATCTGTCGCCCGTGGAGGTCGTAGTCGTATGTCCAGATGTTGCCGGCCGGGTCGGTGATCCGGGTCAGCTTGCCGTCGGTGTTGTAGGCGTAGCGGGTGGTGTCGTACTCCCCTGTGGGCGTGGGGCTCTTGTACTTGCGCCGCTCGACGGTGCGGCCTTGGGCGTCGGTGAGAACGGAGGTCGCGCTGTCGCCCTTGGGCGGGGTGGTGTCGGTGCGGTCGACTCCGGGGTAGGCGGTGATGGTGCGCCACTGTTCCTGCGCTTTGGAGGAGAACACGTTGGCGACCGTGCGTCCGAGTCCGTCGTGCAGCGTGGTGTTTGTTGCGGGCACCATGTTCTCGTCGGCGATGAACCGGGTCTTCACTGGGGCGGAGTCCGCGTTGACGTAGGTGTTGTTGGTCTTGACGGCACGTCCATGGCTGTCGAACCAGGTGTCCGTGATCAGACGGCGGCCCTCCGCCTCGATCTTCGGGTCTTCCTGAAGTTGTACCTTCTGTCCGAGTCCGTCGAGGATGCTGATGGAGGTGGCGTACAGCCCGCTGGCGCGGAGTGTCTGGGTGGTGACGGAGCTGGTGCCGGTGTTGGTGAGGTCGTAGGTGAATACCTTGCTGGCGCTGTCGCTGCGGGCGCGGCCTGGCTGCCAGACGCGGGTTGTGCGGCCCAGCGCGTCGTATTCCGCTTCGGTGGTGCGGTTGTTTTGGTCCACCGTTTTGACCGGTGTCCCGCGCAGAGGGTGCAGGGTGGTGGTGGTCGTCCAGTTCTTGGCGTTGGTGACCTTGATGGTGGTGGCGCGTGCCTGTGCGGAGGGTTCGTAGGCCGTCGTGGTCTTGGCGCCTACCGCGTCGATGCTGCTGATGACGCGCCCGTAGGCGTCGTAGGCGCGGGTCGAGTTGACTGTGTACTTGGGCTGGCCGGCTTCGAAGCGGTCGAGTTCTTCGGTACTGGTGACCTGGCCGGGGCCGTTCAGGGTGCCGTGGGTCTGTCCGTCGTAGGACGTGCGGTTACGGCTGAGGGTGTTCGCCTCGGTTGCTGTGGTCGCGCAGTCGCTGCTTTGGATCTGGATAGTCTCGGAGACGCGGTCGATCATCCAGGCGGCGGTGTTGCGGGTGTAGGAGGTTTTGGTGCAGGTGTCGGGAAGCCCGTCTGCCTGGTCCCGGGTCCACTCCTGCATGCCGTAGGTGTCGTCGTACTTGACGGTCTCGGAGGTGGTTTGCCAGGTCTTGTCGGCGCGCAGCTTCTTCTCACGGGAGGAGCCGTCGCGCTGCATCTGGGCGGTGAGCGCGGGGAGTTTGGTGCCACGGCTGTGGGTCGAGGTGACCTTGGAGAGCCAGGGTTCGTTCTCGGAGATGGCAACGAGTTCGCCGCCGTCGGAGGCGAAGGTCTGGGTCTCTCGGACGGTGCCGGCGAGCGGGTCGGCGTCTTTGATCGTGTTGCCGGCGAGGCCGGTGAAGGTGGCGGTGCGCTTGCTGGCGTCGGCCTTGATGTCGCCGTCCATGCCGCGCAGGTAGAAGGTCGTGCGCTTGGAGATGGGGTCGGGGGCGGTGCCGGCGCGGGTGATGACCTGTTCGTAGCCGCGGAACTGGTTCCAGGTGCGGCGCTTGTCCTCGGTCAGTTCCTCGTCGTCACGGTGCCAGGCTGCGCCGCCGACGTACTCGTAGCGGACTTCCTGTGGACGTGAGCCGCTGAAGTTGTCGAGCTCGGTGACGCGGGTGACGACGTACTTGTGGAACCAGTCCAGGGTCGGGTCGAGCGGGCTCTTGTTGTCCGGGTTCCAGTAGGCCGGGTAGCAGCGCGTGGTGTTCCCGTCCTTCGAGGATGGAAGCCCGGCGCCCGGCGCGCAGTCCGGGTCCGCGTAGCCGACGTCGGTGACCTGACCGGTCTCGGATTCGATCTTGACGACACGGTACTTGTTCATCGCGGGGCGGTTGTCGACGCTGGAGTCGACGCGGTTGTTCAGCGGCTTGCCGTAGAAGACGACCGGGTTGGTGGGGAGCGTGGTCGCGCCGTCGTGGCCAGTGTGCAGGAGCGAGGCCAGCCAGAGGGAGGGTGCGGTGTTGTCGCTGGTGGGCGGGAACTGGTGCTTGAGCTCGTAGGAGTCGACGTTGGCGTAACCGCCGGCGCTGTCGAGGACCTGCGTGGTGATCTTGGTGAGGCGTTTGGTGGTCCAGAAGGTGGCGGAGTAGTTCTCGCAGGTTCCGGTGGTCGCACACTTCTGGTCGAAGGGGACGTCAGGCCACTTGGTGGCGTTGGCCGCGGTCAGCTTGGCCGGCGCGCAGTCGAAGACGTCCTTCACTGGAAGGCAGCGCTCCTCGACGCCGAAGACGACCTGCGCGGTCGGCTTGAACGTGTCGGCGTCCGTCAGCTTCGAGCCGTAGGTGATCTTCTCGAGGTTGCCGCCTCGGATGTACGGGGTGAGCGTGCCCTGCGGGGTCGCAGCGGAGACACCGAGCTTGTAATGGTTGGTCTCGGTGGCGTACGAGTGGGTGGTCATTCCGCCGCGGGAGTCGACGACGAAGTCGAGGTTCCAGCGCCAGGCCTGCTGGCACCAGGACGCGGCGAAGGTCGGCTTGTTGCACTCCTCGCCCGCGTTGTTGCCGTAGACAGGAGTCGTCCACGCGGAGTTGGTGGCGGGTGCGGTGGCGCTGCCGGGCTTGCGGCCGACGCCGAAGTAATGCTGGGTCCCGTCCGGGGTGGTGATCTTCCAGTACTCGCCGTTGTTGTCGCCGTTGGTCGCCCCGGTCAGTTTCTCGACCTTCGAGGCGTCGTCGTTCTCGAGCCTCCAGGTGCCGGAGGTGTCGTCGCGGACGAGCGTCGAGGACTTGCCGTTCAGGGAGACCGTCGCGTTGTGCCCGGCCAGGCACTGTTCGCTCGAGTCGGCCTGGCCGTCCTTGGCACAGGGCTTGAAGGTTCGCTCAACGAAGCCGGGCGAGTAGTCCCAGCCCTCGCCGATCCATGAGGCCTGGTTGTTCGTGGCCGCGGTGCGGCCGTCCACTGCCTGAGAACTGTACGAGAGGTCGATGGTGGGTTTGGTACCGCCCAGTGCATCCGGTACGGCAATCGGGTACGACCAGGAGAAGCCGCCGGCGTTCCCGCCGCTGGACCACTTGCCCGAAGGTGCCAGGCTGGTGGCGGCGTAGGTTCCGGCGGGGCCGCCTGGCGCGGCCGTCACGCCGAGCACCGTAGCCCCATCCGAAGCAGTGGAAGCTTCGCTCGTACGCAGACTCTCGCCTGCGGAGCCGCCCTTGAGGGGTACTTCCGCGCTGAGCAGCCCGGCCCGGTCGCCGTCCCTGGCGGTGGTGACGGGTGTCTGCGTGCGGCACTCAGCGTGCTCGGGGGTGGTCAGGGCGCATTCCGGCAGCCTGACCAGGTGGGTCCGGTGGAGCCAGTCGCCACCGAAAGCACCCGCGATGTGCGAGACGTCCACCGAGACCTTGACCGGGCCGGCCTTCACCACATCCCCGGCCGGGCGGACCGTGAGCAGCAGGCCCTGGATGCCGGCCTTCTCGGCGGCAGCTCTGTCCGTGAGCTGCACGGCAGCCTTGCCGGTGCGCGGAGCGTCCTTGGCCGACGCGGGGCTCACCCAGACGGGAGCGGTGCCCGCGCGGCTCGGATCGGCGGCGGGAGCCGCTGGGACACCGGAAGGTGCGGGCGCGGTGAGAAGCGAACCGCGCGGAGCAGCGGGCGCCGTAGCACCAAGATCCACCTCGGCCTGAGAAGCAGGCGGCCAGTACACGTCCTTCGGGCGCCAGGATGTTGCCCCGTCGCCCTTAAGGGTCTTCGGATCGATCTTCGGAGCGTTCTTCCCGGAGACCGACTCGGTCTTCTTTAATACGCCCGGTGACCAGCGGCGTTGATCTTTTGGCTGCCACTGCGCGGCTTGGGCAGTTCCCGAGCCGACGAGCAGCGAGAGTGCCACTAACACTGGAACTGCGATGCGCTGTTTGATCTTCGAGTTTCTTCTCATCGCTCGAAGTCCAGCCGTTGGTGCCGACACGGCATTCCCCCCACGGTCGCCGAGTGGATCAATTGGCCTGAGAGCCTAGCCTGTTGGCCGTCCGCAATACATGAACCAATCCGGACAAGACATCTCGGCCCGACCTGCAAGGTTCCGAAGATTGCCTGAAACCCGACAGTTCGCTTACGCGATGGCCGGATCGCGTCGATCGATTTATCACGATCCTGCGAAATAGTTCCCAGGAATATCGAGTTCCGAATTCTGATCACAGGCCGCCCGATCGGATGGGCTGTTAGCGTTCACGCCCAGTTGTCGGAAACGATCACACTGGGGAGTTCCCGTGGGGGGAATGTTACGAAGAATGCGACCGGCCCGTCGGCCGGTCGCGCTGGCCGGGCTGGTCGCACTTGCCCTGTCCGTCACATCCGTCGGCGCGGCGCCGACCGCCTCGGCAGTCGACAAGCCGGCGGCACCGGCCGCTCAGACGCCGCCGGAGCGGCCGACGACCGAACGGGAGCGGGCGGAGGACACCGCGCTCGCGGAGGCCAAGCGCACCGGGAAGCCCGTGCCCGTGCCGGCAGGGACGACCGAGACCGACACGGTGATGGCCAACCCGAACGGCACACTGGGCCTGACCCGCAGCGTCGCCCCGTTGCGCACCAAACGCGACGGCAAGTGGGCCGAGCTGGACGCCACCCTCGTCAAGGCGGCCGACGGCACGCTCAGCCCGAAGGCCTCGGTGAGCGGCCTGACCCTGTCCGGGGGCGGCACCGCGCCGCTTGCCACGCTGGACCAAGACGGCAAACAGCTCGTGCTGAGCTGGCCGGAACCACTTCCCGCACCCGTGCTGGAGGGCGCCAGCGCCGTCTATCGCGAGGTGGTCCCGGGCACCGACCTCAAGGTCACGGCCGATGAGGGCGGTGGCATCTCACAGATCCTCGTCGTCAAGTCCGCCGCGGCCGCGAAGCACCCGAAACTCGCCAAGCTGACCACCGGCCTGAAGGGCCAGGGCGTCACCGTCTCCGCTGACGGCAACGGCAACCTGAAGGCCACCGATGCCTCGGGCCGTACGGTCTTCCAAGCTCCGACCCCCACCATGTGGGACTCCACCCGCCCCGTCCAAACTCCCCTCGCCGAACCGTCGAACGCCGCCGCGTTCTCCGAGGCGGCGACCGCAGCCCAGATTGCGGACGACGAACCGGTCAAGTCCGCCTCGGACAGCGCCGGCCCGGGCGACTCCGCCAAGGTCACCCGGCTCCAGACCGACCTCGGCAAGGACTCCCTCGCCCTCACCCCGGACCAGGCCTTCATGGCCGACCCCGCCACCACCTACCCGGTCTACATCGACCCGGCATGGCAGCCCACCAGCCGCGGCACCCAGCACTGGGCCTGGGTACAGGAGGGCTACCCCACCACCGTCAGCTACGACGACTACAGCGACACCTACGACCCCGGCGTCGGCTACCAACGCTGGCGCACCAGGACAGGCCTGGAGCGCTACTACGTACAGCTCGACACCAGCGACCTGCGCGACAAGAGCATCAAGAAGGCATCCTTCTTCGCGACCCAGTCGGACGCCGCCGACGCCACCTGCAGCAACACCTACAACGTAGACCTGCACTCCACCGAACCGCTGCTCTCCAACATCACCTGGAACACCCAGCCCCGGGACTGGGAGATCCTGCGCACCACCTCCCTCAACAGCGCGGGCGGCCCCGGCTGCCCCGACGCCACCACGCGCGGTGAGTGGGACGTACGCGCACACCTCGCCGCGAACGAATGGCGCGGCAGCCTCACCTACGGCCTCTTCGCCTCCAACGAATCCAAGAGCAGCAGCAACAACTCCTTCAAGCGGTTCACCCGCGACAAGAACGACCTGCCCTTCCTGTACATCGAGTACAACCGGCCGCCGTATGACCCGTGGTCCCTTGGCATGAGCCCGGAGCCGAAGAACGCGAACGGCAACGGCTGCGGCTGGGTCGGCGCCACGGGCTATGCCGGGCTGCGCATTGACGCGTGGATCGGTGATCCGGACGGACAGTCCAACGACGCCCGGTTCCTGGTCCACGACGTCAACGGCGCCGTGGCCTACGACAGCGGGTGGGGGAACCAAGCAAACGGCACCCACTGGGCAGCCGCGTTGCCGAACAACCTCTCCGACGGCCACACCTACTGGTGGCAGGTCCAGGGCGGTGACGGCGACATGACCTCCAACTGGGTAAACGGCTGCATGTTCAGCATGGACACCCAGCTCCCGTCCATCCCGGTCGTCACCTCCGCCGAGTATCCGCCGTCGGGTACCCTGCCCGGCTCCACCAAGCACATCGGCCAGCCCGGTACCTTTACGGTGAAGGCCGCAGACTCCATCAGCGGAGTCCTGTACTACGAGTGGGCCTTCAACTCGACCATCCCGGTCGGTGGTGCCAACCGCGTCGACGCGGCCGCCGACGGCAGCGCCACCATCCCGCTGACTCCGACGACCTGGGGCACCAACATCCTGCGCGTCCAGTCCGTGGACCGCGCCGGCAACCGCTCTCAGCAGCAGACCTACACCTTCTACGTCCCCGACAACCCGAACGCGAAGACCACACTCGGCGACATCACCGGCGACGAACGCGTCGACTTCATCGCCCCCGCTGCCAACGGCGACCTCATCGTCTACCCGACCGCCATCGACCCCGCAGCCGGCGGCATGCTCGCCTCCAACGCAGCCAACAGCCCCGACGGCAAGAGCTGGGGCAACGGCACCCTCGTCACCCACCGCGGCGGCAACGGCATCCGCATCGACGACCTATGGGCCTACCGCGACGGCAACCTGTGGCTCTACCGCAACTCCCTTACCGAGGGCGGCCTCGAAGCCTACGGCGGCCTCTACTACAGCAAGGCCAATCGGGGCGAGGGCGTCACACGGCCCGACGCAGGGGATTGCCGCGTCGCCGCCACAGGCCAGCCCTGTGGCGCCGAGTACGCGGGAACCTGGGCACGGGTCAAGCAGATCCTCGCCGTCGGCGACGCACTACCGGAAGCAGGCGGCGTCACCCCTCGCAATGATCTGATCACCGTAGAGAACGACGGCACGAGCAGCGCACTGATGTTGTTCCAGGGCACCGGCACGACTGGCGAACTGCGCGACCCTCTCGTGCTCGTCCTTAGCCCCACAGGCTGGGACAACCTCACCCTCATCGCCCCCGGTGACGCCACCGGCGACAGCCTCCCCGACCTCTGGGCCCGCGACAACACCACCGGCGACGTCTACCAGTACGCCAACGTCGCCGGAAACCCCGCAGCCCTCGGCGACCACACCAAGCGCACCAAGATCAGCTCAGGCGTCAACGCAACCACCTACCCTGTCATCGGCACCTCCGGCGACACCAGCGCCGACGGCATCCCCGACCTGTGGGCCCTGGACAGCCTCCACCGGCTGCGCACCTGGAACGGCGTCGCCACCTCCGGCAAGGTCACCGGATTCAACACCGGCCACACCATGGGCGACGCCCGCATCTCCACCGCGCACTGGAAACTGAACGAGGCCACCGGCAACACCGCCATCGACCTCCGCCGCCGCAACAACGCGGCCCTCAGCGCCACCGGCGCCACCCGGGTCAAGGACGACACCGTCGCGGGCACCACCACCGACGTCGTCGCCCTCAACGGAACCACCGGAACCGTCACCGCCGCCGGCCCTGCCGTCGACACCACCCGAAGCTTCACCGTCTCCGCCTGGGCCAAGTCCAACAAACCCACCGGCGTCGTTCTCAGCCAGGACGGAGCGCACGCCAGCGGGTTCATGCTCTGGCACGACGGGGACGGCACCTGGCGGTTTGGAATGTCCAAGCGGGACGACGACGGCTGGGATTACGACCAGACCCTAGTCATGAACGACGCCGCCAAGGTCCAACTCAATGCATGGATCCAGCTCACCGCCACGTACGACGACCGGACCGGCCTGATTGCCCTCTACGTCAACGGCACCCTGGCCGGCACTGGCCACCACGCCAAGGCCAACGCATGGAATGCCACCGGCCCCCTGGTCATGGGCCGCTACAAGAGGGCGAGCAAGACGTCCTCCTTCTTCGAAGGCGGTATCAGCAACGTTTCCGTCTACAACCACTCCACCGTCCCCACCGCAAACGGCACCAAGCTCGTCTCCGCGCTGAACTCCGCAAAGTGCGCAGACAACAACTTCGGCAACAGCATCGACGGTAACCGCATCCAGATCTGGGACTGCAGCACCACCAACGACGACCCTGCTCAGAGATTCGCCATCACGGCAGACGGTGAACTTCGCATCGGCGGAAAGTGCGTAGACATCTCAGGCGGCGGCACGACCAACGGCACCCCGATCCTGCTGTGGACCTGCGCCACCGGCGCCTACAACCAGCAGTGGCTCCCCACCGCAACCGGCGGCTTCTACAACCCGCACTCCGGCCGCTGCCTCGACCTGCCGTACGCCCGCACCGACAACGGCAACCAACTCGAACTGTTCGACTGCACCTACGGCAACAACCAACGCTGGCACGCCCCCGGCCTCGCCACCCCCCTGGGAAACGCCAGCTGACTCCAGCTGTCTGACCCATGGGCCCGCCATCTCCGAAACCCCGGAGGTGGCGGGCCCGCGCCTCTCAGGGTGGGAGCCGCCCCGCCGGGGGAATCCGGGCGGGGCGCGGCGCACCGAGGTCACCTCCTGGAGGCCATGACCGCGACGAGGACCCCGGCGATGGTGAAGACGATCGTGACGCCCGCGGCGGCGACGGTCAGCGGAATGGCGAGCGAGGGGTGCGCGGCGGTTACGTAGAGAAGGCCGGCGCCGATGACGAGTACGAGGAGGACGAAGACCAGGACCAGGAGGGGCAGGAGCGCCGCTGTCGCGCCGCCGCCTGAGGCTGGCGGCGTCGGCTGCTGCGGGACGGGAGCGGGGTCCTGCGGCGGGGTGGAAGTCGGCTGAGACATGGGTGGGTGGTCCTTCGGATTCGGGCATGTGTGGTCGCACGCGATGGCGTGGAGCGGGAGCTGGCGCCGCTTCGTACCGAGGGCGGGAGCTCGATGGGCACACCGTGCAGGAGGCGGTACTTAGAACCGCAAGTCCTGTGGGGCTTCCACGTTGACGAGAATTTGAATTCAAGGGTTCTGACCAGCGGGTTTACCGTGGGAGAACGGTTGAATTGGGCCGCTACGACTGGTAGGGCAAGGCGCGCAAGCCTCCTGATTGGGCCCGTGCTACCCCGGACTCCTTGGTGGAGCCGGGGGCATCACGGGCCGTCAGCGGCCTGCGGAAGTGGTCAGCGGGTGGCGAGGTCCCGGGGGAGACCGCGGAAGAAGGACTGCCGCTCCTGGTCCCATGGCACGCGGACCGCGAAGTGCTCGGCGAGCATGGTCTCGGTGTGCACGGGCGTGGGCACGTGGTGTTCGTTGCTGAAGCCGAGCATCTGGGCGAAGGCGCGCCAGACCCGTGCGTCGGGGGCCAGTCCGACCGCGGCGTGGTGGGAGGCGAGGAGATGAGCCGCGAGCGCGTCGCCCGCGCCGGCCGCGAACCTCCACCAGTACAACGCGCCGGTGTGCTGGCCGAGTGTGTAGAGCAGGCACGCGTACGTGCGTGCGCCGGCCTGGTCGTAGTCCTCGTCGAAGCTCTCCAGGCGCTCGACGTCCTTGGAGGCGAGGACCACTTCGCAGAGCCTGCGGACGTAGTCGATCACGGCGGCCGGGCTGACGCTGGGGTCGAGCGGGGCAATCGGGGTCGGCCGCCGCCGCATCGGACGGCGGCCGCGGGGCCGGACAAAGCTCTGCGCCCTGGTCCTCGCCTCCGGCCCCTGCGCGGGAGCCATCACCTGCGCCCGCGACGGAGGCGCGGCCGCCGGCCCTTCGGGCTCAGCCGCGGCGTCGTAGGGCTGGTTGGCCATCCGGACGCGGGGCGGACGCTGTGCCTCCTCGTTGATGTGGTCGGCCAGGCGGCGAAGGAAGCCGGTGGTGTCGTGGTCGTCGTATTCGTCGTGGAGAGCTTGGGCCTGGGCCTTGAGCATCTCTTCCAACATCAGGAATCCCCTTTCCCCGCGTCAGGGATGTTCATGAGGTCCTTCAGCTTCGCCAAGCCGAGGGACACGTTCGTCTTCGCCGCGCCCGGCGTGATCTCCAGGCACAGCGCGACGTCTTCGTAGGAGAGGTCTGCGAGGTGGCGCAGGCGCACGCTGTTGGCCTGCATGGGCGCGGTCTTCTCCAGCGTTTCCAGGGCTTCGTCGAGCTTCGCGAATGCACCCAGGTCGGCGAAGTCGGAGGCGACGGGGGCGTGCTGGCGGGCGGCTTCGTCGCGCCCGGCCATCCGGGCCCGGCGCCGGTAGAAGTCGATGAGGTGGTTGTGCAGGATCAGGTACGCCATTGCCCTCGGGTTCTGGTGGGCCATGATCCGCTCCCACTTCCGGAACATCTTGTAGGCCGCCTCCATGACGGCGTCCTCCGCGTCCTGGCGGTTGCGCAGCCGGGATCCGGCGAGCCGGAGGAAGCCGCTCCTGTGTTGGGCGAAGAAGCCCTCGAAGGCGGCGGGAAAATCAGCCGGGTCGGGCTTGGTCAGCTCGTACTCCCACGACGAATCGTTCACCGCTCTCCCTCCTGATCATTCGGCGGCCCGGCGGCCGGCTTGTGGACTCCCAGGCGCGGCTGGGAGGTTACGTGCCGCACATCGGTGCGCGGCGCGGCGGTGCGTGCTGCCCTGGCCCGCGAGGCGGTGCGGGCTATCGGGCGCATCTCGGCGTCCGGTCCCGCGGCGGTCATCCGGTAGGCGCCGGGCTTCGGCGTGTACCGGGACATCTCGTGCCCCACTGACCCTCCTTACGTGTTCAGGTGAGACTCTGGGCCGCGCCATTGCGGCCCGGAGGAGAACGCTGTGTGCTCTCGCATGTACTCACCGGCACGAACGGGCGCTCGGGTTAACCGACGGACATGCGTTCTTGGTGGAACATTCGCGTCCGCTTTCGTCATATGCACCGACCAGCGTTAACCGTGGTTCACGTGACTCGGATCACAGAGTGCGCCAGTTTGAGAGCCAGGGCGCATCACCCGGCGCACACAGGGCGCACTAACCTGCCCCGGCCCCTCCCCCGAGCGCACTACGGCGTCAGGACCGCCCCCGCCCACTTGGAGGCCCTGCGCGCCAGCGTCGAACGGGCCCGCAGCCCCAAGGACACCCGCGAGAAGGCCACCAGCGCGGCGAGTTCGCGGTGCAGCCGCAGGTCCTGGGGCCGGGCGGCCGGTCGATGCGTGCTGGCCGGACCGGCTGTTCCCGGCGCGGCCGATTGGCCTTCCAAGCAGCCTCCGTCCTGGCCCGCCTGGCTGGCTCCTTGTGCGGGGCGGCCTGCTCGTGACCGCGATCAGACAGTTGGAGTCAGTAGCCCATCGACGTCCAGGAAGGGCTGGAAAGCGCCGTGTCGGCTCAGCTGCTTATGGGGAGATACGAGCGGCCATAACGGAACGTAGTCAAGGAGTCACGTGAGGTGGACACAGGCGTTCGATGAAGCGATGGGGGAACTGAGGGAGGCACGCAAGCAACTGGAGCGCTTGGACGACCCGACGGTGGGTCTCCCCGCGCTGCACGGCGAACTCTCGCAGGCCCGCATGAAGATCCAGGAAGTCGTGCAGAACGGTGTCACCGGGCTGCGTGAAGAGAACCGGGAGCTGCGCCGCCGTCAGGACAAGATGATCGCTGACCTGCAGGAAAGCCGGGAGGAAACACGGGAGGAGATACAGCAGCTACGCGAGCTCGCCGATCTCCTTCGCGGCTTCGCCATAGCCCCGGCTGCCGCCCCGCAGCAGGCAGACCCACCGCAGACCTGTGCAGTCGAGACCGGGCAGAACGGCGACGAGGACATCACCGAACCGCCCATGTGGCAGACCGTGCCCGACCGTGAGGACCAGGGGGACAACATGGAGCACAACCAGGGCCAGGATCCACAGAAAGCGACCGGGAGCGAGGGGGCGGAGGACGGTCTGAAGCACGCCATCGAGACCGCCTACCGCGGCGCCGGCACCGGGGCCGCACCCGCGCCTTCCGCCTCCAGGCAGACGCCCGGATCGGAGCCCGAGGACCCTAAGGTCGCCCACGGAGTCCTGCTGCTGAAGGCCGCCGGCGTCGCCTCGGCCGAACTCGTCCTGCACCGTGACACCTGGGAGTTCCTCTCCGCTCTGGCCGTCGACCACGGCCACTTCCGTACCCCGCCCGCCGTGGAGGACGTCAAGGAGGGCCGCATCCAGGCCGCTCTCTCCGGGCGCTCGCTCATCGCTGTGCTCATCGAGCTGTGGAACACCCGGACCACCGCCACCGTTCTGGAAGCCGACTGGGCTCTGGCCACCACCGCCTACAACCGGATCGCCGCCGAACTCGCTGGCGCCACCGGCTCCGGGGAGACCATCCGCATCACCTTGGACGACGGACTCGGACACACCGGTATCGCCGAGGAATGACGCCCGCGGGAAGGCCCGCGCTGACGGGCCTTCCATCATGCTCTCCGGTGCCCGCTTGACCCTCGGCAACCCTGCCGACTGGGCGGCCTCACCGTGGAACAGGTCGAGGCCCTCGCCACCGACTCCAAGGACGCGGCCGCCGTCTCCCACCCAAGGTAGGTACACGGCGGGGGCGTACCGGATGTGGGCGGAGCGCTGGCGACGGGTGCGCCGCAGCGGCGAGGCCTGGGGCGACGGCTGGATGCGCACGGAGGAGGATGAGCGGCTCCTTGCGCTGGCGACGCTGCCCTGCACCAGGCCGCCAACGCGTGCAGGGGCGGGAGACTGGAGACCGCGCGCCTGCGGATCCGGGTGATGGCGGAGGCCGGGCTGCTGCACTGCTCTGCGGGGATGCGGTGGGCGGGCACCGTCGTGTGGACCACCGAGCGCGGAGCGCGCGTCGCGGGCACCGGACTGTCGGCGCGTCCCGCCCCGCCCCTGGACCTGGCTGGCTATCGGGCGGCCCCTTCCGAGTGACGCCCGTCCGCAGGTCAGCGCGCCTGGGTGGGAATCAAGGTGAGCAGGTCTGGGGAACTCGTGAGCACCTGGTGGGGAAATTCAAACGAGCCTCATCAGAGGTGGAGCTCGCCCCGAAGTCCCGGGGCGGGCTGAGGGCGATCCTGCGTGCCTACCAGCGGGCCCGGCGCCGGGCCTTCTGCCTCGGCACCGCCCCGGTGGTGCGCCAGTTGCAGGGCCGCCCGGCTCGGACGGGCAGTGGGTCGCCGGCGTCGCGGCAGGACGTCGGACGGCCGGAGTCCTGAACATGACTGCAGCCGACCGACATATCCCGCCCTGTCCCACCAGCTCGGTGAGACGGGGCACTTCTCTGCGCCCGGTCAGGCCATGTCGCCCAGGTACATCGTCTGCCACGTACCGGCAGCGGCCTGGGCAACGACGTTAGTGACCTGGTCGCGCAGGTAAAGGGGGATCATCCGCAGCCCGCCGAGCTTGTCGAGCGGCACCCACTCGACCCCGGTGTGGGTCGGATCCGGGATGCTCCCGCCCAGCTTGGACGGCTCCGATACGACCTCGCACCAGAACAGCGCATCAACCCGGTGGTTACGGTCGTACGCGCTTGGGCCGTCTTCGTGATTGGCGGGAATGTGTTCGCGCAGGAACAGCAACTGTCCGGCGCGAACGGTCACCCCGGTCTCCTCCAGCACCTCCCGTTCGACAGTGCGGTGCAGAGGCTCGCCCAGCTTCTGTCCGCCGCCGGGCGGCAGCCAGGTAGCCGGTTGAGGCCAGTTCCCTTTGACGAGCAGGACGTGGCCGTCGCGGACGACCAGGCCGGTCGCGGCTGTGCGAATGCGGCTCATGTGGGCATCCCCTCTTGCATGTAAGCAGCGCGGCCGGACAGGGCAGCGGCATGAAGCGCGATGAGCGTCTGACGGTGCGCCGCGAGAAGATCCGGAAGGCTGTCCGGGTGGTGGAAGGCGTGCCGGTCGTGTTCGGGGCTGAGCCGGATCTGCTGACCAGCGGCGAGACTTGCGGCGAAGAAGTAGTCCACGACGGGGCCGGTGCCCAGAACGTTGGCCCTGTGGTCGATGCCGATGAGGCAAGGTTCCGAGCCCAAAGTGATGCCGGTCTCCTCGCCGATCTCCCGGCGGGCCGCCGGCCACGGGCTCTCGCCCTCATTGACCATGCCGCCTGGCAGCCACCACGTCCCGCTGGCGCCCTCCTGACCGGAGCCGTAACGGAGTAAAAGCATCCGGTTATGGTCATCCAGCAGCATGACGCACGAGGCCACGAGCGCCTGGGGCTGCGTCTTCACCCACTCCTCGCGGGGGATCCAGTCACCCACCTACGTCTCCTTTCAGCAGCCAGCGGGTCACAGGCCCGACCTGTCGGGCCGGGAACAGCGATGTACCGCTTGTCGTACGAGACGCCCTCGCAAAACAGGATCGCAGGGTCAAACTCCACGTTCTCGCACAACTCGACCAGTTGTCTCCCTCGTAGAGGGAATCGACCTCTGTGGTGTGGAACGCCCGTATGCCGGTTCGACAGCTCGCACCGCTGCAACGCCGTGAACACATCGGACGGGCAGTGGCGAGGATCCGACGCTGCAGCTCACCGACCTGCTCTTCGGTGAGCGTCCCGCTCGCGCACGGCACGAACCGGGTCGCCATCAGCGGGCCACTCGTGCGCGAGAACGGAGAACAACACGCTGTCGCGCCAGGCCCCGTTAGTGAAGACGTGATCACGCAGCACGCCCTCACGGGTGAATCCCAGCCTTTCCACTAGTGCGATCGAGGGCGTGTTCTCGGGACCGATCGCCGCGCTGACACGATGGAGTGCAAGCTCCCCGAACGCGTAGGCCACCAGAGAGCGGGCCGCGTCCGTGGCGTATCCGCGGCCCCATTCCTCTGCTGCAACGGCGTAGCCGAGCTTTCCAGCCTTGACGCCGGCGAATCCGATCCGTGTGAATCCGATGACTCTGTCATCGCCGCGTTTGGTCACCGCCAAGTAGTACTCGGTCCGCGGCTCCTGCTGGGCTCGCTCGACCGCCCCTTCAATCATGGCGATGGCCTCATCCCGGCTGCGGCT
This sequence comes from Streptomyces sp. NBC_01351, assembly GCF_036237315.1. GTDB lineage: Bacteria > Actinomycetota > Actinomycetes > Streptomycetales > Streptomycetaceae > Streptomyces. Next base: position 50,650 of record NZ_CP108357.1, read on the forward strand.
GTCGAATGACAGCCAGGCGGTGACCTTGTGATCGCCGATGATCTCCAAGACGTCATCGACGTCACGCATGGAGAACTCGCGCAGTACGACGCTGTCACCGGTGATGCGGATCGGATACGGCAACGGAGACTCCTATCGGGGCAGGGACTTGAGCGGTGTACGCGTGAAGATTTCGATCTGCTCCTGCAGACCAGCGCCAGCGTCGGCGAGCGGCGAGTCCCGCAGGGCGCGGTGCACCCGCTCCACGCAATGAATCACCCCGTTGATGCGCTGTTCGGGAGCGAGTTCAAGAACCGGCGCGATGGCCTCTTCGGCGCCTTCCAGCTCCCCGGCCTGGACGCGGGCGATGGCCAGAGCGCTGTGCGAGCCGGCCTGGTCCCCGAAGGCCCACTCCGGAGACGAGTTGTCCTCGTATGCCTCCACTGCGCGTGTGGCGTAGTCGCCTGTGATCGCGGCCTGCGACGGCAGCCACGACAGCGCTTCGGCCGCGTAGTAGATCTGCCGGGTGCGGCCGAAGCTGCAAAGACCGCCTAGCTCGTCCACCTCGTCCACCTGGACGCTGTCCCAGGCGTTCTCTGCTCGCTCGATGGCGGCCCGAGCCGCGTTCGCGTTGCCGAGTGCCGCCCAGGCCCGGGCCTCGTTCATCGGCAGCCACACGCTGGACGTGTTGCTCGCACCGAATTCAGCGCCGGACTGGGCGTAACGGACGGACTCGCGTGTCCGGCCAGCCCAGTAGGAGACCAAGGACTGAATGCCGCGGATCCACGCCCTAAGGCCGTTGTGGTCGGCGTTGTCCGCACAGACGAACGCCGTCCGTGCTTGTGTCAGCGCTGCGTGCGGGTCGGCAAGGTCATGCGATGCCTTCGCGAGCAGACCCCCCGTGACGCCGGCGAGGAAGTACAGCTGGCGTGCCTGATCGGGACGTCGCTGATGCTCCAGCAGAGTGAACACGGTGTCCTGCGTCATGATCAGATCCGGCAGCAGCGCTGACAACGGCAGCTGCGGGTAGTCCGTCGCCAGGCGTTGGACATCCGCGTGTACCTGTTCCATCACGCTGGACGTCAACTCCGTCTGACCTGCCGCAAGGGCGAAACTCTTGGCGCGTCGTGCCGCCATCTCGATCAACTCCCGGTCCGCCGTTGGCTGGCCTGTAGTCAGGACCAGCCCCGTGGATTCGTCCGCCGCCGGTAAAGGTCCGCCGCCCCACGGGGCAAGGAGCTCATCGAGCGGTTTGCCGAACATTTGCTGCAGAACGCGACGCATGACTGGGGTGGTGTTGGCCCGTTCCCCACTGGCCAGCCGACGTAAGTGCCGAGCGCTGAGGGTGACGTCCTCACCCAGCTCGTCGGCGAGACGCCCGAATTCACGGACGATCTCTTCGTACGTGCGCGGCTGCTGGCGCAACAGGAACTCCAGCGTGGTCCGTGGATCTCCCTTGCCTGCGTTGCCGGCCACCGGTCCTCCCGAGTCACGAGTACGTGCTCCGCTGCACCCAGTGTCGTCCTGCGACGACGGCTAGTCAGCAGAGCGAGAGCTCTGGTCCGGCGGCGGTCCGCTTCATGTCCCGGACTGGTCCGGTGCGGGACTGCTGCCGGACCTCGTCTGGTCATGCTCCCCCATCAGACGGTTGTGATCAGCACATTCATTCGATCCGACGGCGAGTTGAGGAGGGGCACCATGACTGACAGACGTCATGTGGTGACCGACGCGCACGGTCGTCCGACTGACCTCAAGACCCCCGCCAGCGGCCTTCGGTGCGATGGGCACGCACATGCGCCCCTCCCGAAGGCGCGGCACTGGGCCAAAGCAGCTGTTGTCATCGCTGCGATCCTGGCCACCGGGCTGCTCGTTTCGGTGTTGCTCCTGGTGATCCGTGACGTCGTTGCGATGGTGGCTGGCACCAGCGTCACAGGCTTCCTCCTCAAGCCCCTGTTCACGCCGTCCCACCGACAGGATCGGTGAACGGCGTGTACGAGTCAGATGATGGCGGTGTCTTCGGCCAGCTCAAGCCGGCCGAGGACACCGCAGGCGGCGACACGGCCGGGCCCGCCCTCTGGCCTTCATCGTCATCGCAGGCCAGATGCGGTCCTGACCGGTGCGGCACAATGCTGGTCAACGGGGCGGGCAACGGTGGGGGTGGGACGTGAAGCTTTTTGGCTCGCGAAGCCGAGGTAAGGGCATACCGAACGAGCCGGCGCTATTAGCTGCGGCTGCGAAAAATCCTGGTGGCAGCGTCGCCGAGATCGACCCGACGTACATCGACGACCCGAACGGCTACGTACCTCCCGAGGCAATCCGCGGCGCGTGGCTGGTGGATAGCAGCGGGAAACTGACAGGCGAGTACCAGGAGAATCCCCGTCACGGGGTGCCACAGGACGACTTCGGCAAGCTCACTGATCCTGATCACTGGCTTGGCTGGCTCGGAGATGATCCCGCGACCGCCGTCCGGAAGGGCATCGAAGAGTCCCTGCGCGCCCAGGCGGCAGACGCAGTGGTCGAGTGGGTCAAGATCCTCGAAGAGCCCCGATTTCTCACAGGTGGGCGTCGACATTCTGAGGACCAACAGGTCATTTTGGTCGCCCGCGCTGCACTCGCCGCGCCGTTTGCGTTGTCCGTGCGCACAACGCAGCACGGGCGTTCCATCCTCCTCGGGGTCTTCTCCTGGGCCGCGGTGAACCTCTCACCACCCGAAGGCCGCAAGGATCGGCACTGGTTCGACCTGGGCGTCGGGCTGGACTGGGCCGGTGAACGGCTTCAAGAACGGATCTACGAGATGGACGGCGAGGGCGGCACCGCCGAGCGGTAGAGCGGCAACGCTCTTGGAGGGCAGGCAAGTCCTGGAGTGGAAATCCCATGCCAGGCACGGCCCGTTGAACGGGGAACCCACCCGAAGGAACCCACCCGAAGGCCCAGCCGGTCACCACCGGCAGCCAGGCGGGAATCCCCGTCCTTTAGGGCGGGGAGGATGTCAAGGAGTGAGGTCCAGGATCCGTACCGGCTGACCCTCCCAGCGCTTCGGCACGGTGGTGGCCACGATCGCGCCGTCGGGCCGGTCCGCAGTGGGCTGCGCCGCGTGCTGGCTGTGCGCGGCAGCCCACGTCTCCTGCTGGGCGACCGCCAGCGCCGCAGGCAGGTCCAGGTCCAGGACGGTGATGCCGGGCAGGGCGGCCAGGTGCTCAGCGGTACCAGGCCGCGCTCGGTCGGATTCCACGAGAGCGCACGAGGGCGCGTAGAGGAACCAGCCGGTCTCGGCGTGCGCGCGGTGGATCAGCCGGGAGGCCAGCACGTTGCCTTGCCCGGCCGCGGCCATTGCCGTCTCGTCCAGTACTATGTGCATCGCTTCGCTCACGGGCGCTGCACCCGCGCAAGACGGCGGTCGAGCTCATCGTCGAGCTCGTTCTGCTCGGCCGGAGTCGGCGCGTACCCGTTCCAGGCCCGCAGCGCGGCCTGCGCCTTCTCGGCGCGTTCGGCGCGCTCGGCCGGCGTCAGCATCGTCTCGGCCAGCCTGGCCAGGTAGGCGCGCAGGGATAGACCCTCTGCGGCCGCGATCGCGGCCAGGCGGTCCTTGGCTTCCTCGGGGATTCTCACGTTGGCATCGGACATCGTTGTGCTCCTTCCCATCCCTCTAGGGTACGGGTACGTACCCGTACCCGTACCCGCACGGGCGCCTACTCTCCGGAAGGCGCGGCACAGGCGAAGCAGAAGGTGACGCTGTCGTGAATGCCGTGGGTGCGGTCGGACCGTAGGTCACAGAACCGCGCTGCGTCGGCCGCCGTTTTCGGATCACCCCGGCCCTGTGCCTCCGCTACGGCGTCGCTGCGGCCTGACGGCGCTTGGCGCGTTCGACCTGACGCAGCAGCAGGTCGGCGAACTGGATGATCTCGGCCGCCTCGATCGGATCGTCGAAGTCGACCGTGCGGTGGCTGGCAGGGTTCTTGTACGCGCCAATGGCACCGGCGAACAGCGCGGAAGCGGCCTCCTGCTCACCACCTTCGGCTCCGGCATCGGCGAGCGGGCCGCCGGCCTTCCCGTTCTGGTGCGGCTGGAACGCTGCACGCATCAGCTTCACGCCGACCAGGGAGTTGTCGAGTCCGGAGGCATCCCGGACGGCGACCTCGACCGCCTTCATCGCGGCGAAGCACGCCGTCTCGTAGTCACCCAGGTCGAAGTTGGTGCGCACCGTGGCTTCCAGGGCCGGGTGGAGCGGGCCGGACAACCGCTGGCCGGCTTCGAACCGCGTGATGCCCTCCGGGTCCTTCGCCAGGCCCCTGCCGTCGCGGGAAAGCTGGCGGAAGGCTTCCGACTGGCTGGGCACCCGGGACAGCAGCGCGTGCGCCTCCAGCCAGGCCCAGGCATCGGAAAGGCGGTCCACGAGGGCGTTTGTGTCCGGCTCGTCCTGGAACGCCTGGCGGGCCGAGCCCACCGTCCCTCCGTACTGCAGGAGACCGGTGCCGCTGGCGAGGTGCTGCAGCAGAAGGAGCGCAACGTCCCGGGTGGGCAGCTGCCGGATCTGTTCCGCCGGTACCGGCGGTATGTACGTGAACGTCATGGGCGCACGCTACGGCGTGGCACCGACACCCGAGTTCCAATTTCCCCCGTCCGCGGGCCGGTCGGTGGAAGGCAGGATGCCGGGCAGAGCGGCGGCGCGGGCGTTGACCGGACAACTGACAATTCGCTCCCTGGCACCGGGACCGTTTCCATTGGAAACGGCCACCCGTGCCGCGCCTCCTGGCAGCCGGGCTACGTCTTCAGTGGCTGGGGTCCCACCGCAGATCCGCTGGGTCGTCGACGGCAATGAGCTTGAGGCCATGCCGGTGGTGAAGCGCCGGCAGTGTGCACGCCGCTCGGCGATGAGAGATGGCCAACCGGCGTTATAGACAACAGGCTCCCCAACGATGACGCTGGGTGTCCGATCAATGGGGATCAGGGGGGCGAGCCATGCGGCGAGTGGAGGAACTTCGTGAGCGGACCGTCTGGAAGAGCGATCCGCATACCCAGGTCAAGCACCTCGTATACCGACACTACCTGCAGTGCTGGATGGCGAAGATCCTCCAGAAGTTCCCAGAGGCCACCATCGTGGACGGCTTCGCAGGCCCCGGCGTCTACAACGACGGTCCGCCCGGCTCATCGATCGTCGTGGCCAAGACCTTCCTTGAGCACTCTGCCCACCGGAGGTTCAATCGGCTCAACCTGATCTGCCTCGAAGAACGGCCCGACCGGGTGGATGAACTGAAGCGGCAGTTCGCGCTCCTGCCTCGCTCGCCCCAGCTCAACATCAGCGTGCAACCGCCAGGCACGTTCGCGGTGGAACAGCGCCGCCTGTCCGTCCTCGCACACCGCGGCCGTCGCGAGACCCCCGTCCTCTGGCTGATCGACCCGTTCGACCTCAAGAGCGCACCGTTCTCTCTGATCAGGCAGTGCCTCGCCACCCCCCGTGCCGAAGTGCTGTTCACGCTCTTCACGAACGAACTGCACCGCTTCTGTCAGCGCGACGGCTTCGACAAGACGATGACCGCCTACTTCGGAGGGGATCACTGGCGTGACGTGACGATTGAGCGGCGCGCCGGGGTACGTAAGGAGGCGTTCGCCACCGTCTACCAGCAAGGTCTCCGGGACGAAGGCTTGTTCACCGGCAGCTTCGGCATCAAGATCAGCAACCAGAGTGCCCGCTACCATCTGATCTTGGCTACCCACAGCGAAGCTGGCCTGAAGTGCTGGGCCCCCGTCACCTGGAAGCTGGACACCTACAGCGGGCAAGGCGCCTCGGCGGACACAGCTGATGCCCTGTCCCTTTTTGATGCGGCTTCGGTGGTGGACCGGCTGGAGCTCGCCCTGCGCGCCCACGCTGGCACGGAGCAGCGCTGGGAGGCCCTCTCCAGCGAGGCCGCCCGGCTGAACCACATGGACAAGCACCTGCGCCAGGTCCTGGACAACCTGGCCGCGCAAGGGCTGGCCTTCCGCGTCGACCCGGTCCGTGCGCGCACCGCTTGGCCGGAGGGGTGCACCGTGCGCTTCTACGCCCCGGAAGACGTGGCAGATGAAGCGTCCTAGCCGGCCGGAAGCAGCATCTGGCGGTGCGGCATTTCGTCCCAGGTCCGGCCTTCGAGAGTCCGGCCTCCTGCCTTTGGCGTGTGGCCACCCCACTGTTTGAAGAAGAACGCCACGTTCTCCTCCACGCACTGGTCACGGATCTGCGTGACCCAGGCGGGATCCATGGGCCGGTGCTTAGGCCCTGACTCGCCTCCCGCGATCACCCAGTGGATGCCCTCCAGGCGCAGGCCGTCGAGCGGACCGAGCAGGGGCTCGCAGGACAGGAACCGAACGGCGGCCGGCACCTGCCGCAGATCGTCCACCCGCGGCAGCTCCTTCGCGGTTTCCACCGACACTCCCATCCACACGTTGGCCGGCCAGTCGAGCCGGTCGGCGACCTGCCGCAAGCGGCGGGCACGCTTGGTCAGCACCTGGTAGGTGTGCTGGGGGGTGTCGGCCATGACCTCGAAAACACGGCGAACGAAGTCGAGCGGGACCCGGGCGTGGAAGAGGTCCGACATGGAGTTCACGAACACGGTCCGCGGGCTCTTCCATCCGTAGGGGATGTCCAGCGCGTCGGGGTGGACCGTGAGATCGAAGCCCGGCCCGGACGTTCTCGAATCACCGTCGTTCTGGTACTTGGCCGCGCCCATCGCCTTGAGCCTCTTCGCCAGAGTCAGGGCGTAGCAGTTATCGCACCCCGACGAGACGCGATCACATCCGGTCGTTGGGTTCCAGGTTGCCTCAGTCCACTCAATGGAACTCCGGTCAGCCACTGGTTCGCCTCCATCTCGCCCCGCCTGTTCCGGCACCCCTGGCCCATCAGCGGCACAGCTTTCGGAACGGGCACCGCCATACAACCATCCCTGAGCCCCTCCCTTTGTTGGAACGGCGGGGGCCGTTGGCCGGGCGGGCGGCAGCTGCGGGGGCCCTGCAGCACGAGGCGAGGCCATCGCGGTAGATGGGGCGCACAGATGTCAGCCCCAATCCGGCCGCACCCGTGCTTCGAGCGCCCTCGCTGTCCAGCGGCTCGTGGCGCTGGCGGTCCTCTTCGGCTGCTTCGGGAGCCGCGTCCGGGGGCGTGTTCATCGCGCGAGCCGGCCCACCCTGCACCGGCCAAAGAGAACACGACCGGTCCACGGCGGCCCTCCTGGTGGAGGAACCGACGCGGTGCCGAGCAGGTCAGCACGGCCGTTTCCTACACAGGTGGGGCGAACACCCGCCGCCAGAGGCGGTGGTATGGACCGCCACAGGAGCGGCACCGCGCCGACACCGGGCCGAACTCCGCGTTCGGCATGGCCAGGTACTCCTGATCCTCGATCCGCACGACCAACTGTGGTTCCGTGCACCCGCATACGGTGGCCGTCATGGACAGCGGGCGGTTTGGCATCTGCCGCTGGGCGGGCACGGGCCGGGTGGGTATGGTTCGGCGATTGCAGCATGTGAGGAGAGACCGGTGGGAGCCGCCCAGAGTAGCCCGGAAGAGGCCGAAGCCCAGATGCGGGCCGCCGGTCTCGAACCTCTGGCACCGTACCCGGGGCGGAGCAATTCCCCCTGGCTCTGTCGCTGCACACGGTGCGGCGCGATCGTGACTCCCACCTTCCGGTCTGTTCGGCGCGGCAGTTGCGGCTGCCGTTCCTGCGGATACGCCAGCCGCACCCCGAAGAAACCAGTATCGACGGACCAGGCCGTCGCCGACATGCGCGCGGCTGGTGTGGAACCCCTGGAGCCCTACCCAGGAGCAAACCGCGCGTGGCGCTGCCGATGCGTGTCATGCGGCCGGGAGGTGGCGCCCAGCCTGTCCAATGTGCGCATGGGAGGCGGCGCATGTCGTCACTGTGGACGGGCCAGGGCCGGAGCTGCCTCTCGCACTGATGCGGATGAGGCTGCCGATGTGATGCGCGCGGTGGGGCTCGAACCCTTGGAACTCTATCCCGGCAGCAATAGGCCGTGGTCCTGCCGCTGCACTGCCTGTGGCAAGACCAGCAGTCCCCGGTATGCAAACGTCAACAGCCGTGGCTCCGGCTGCGTGCACTGCGGGAGAAGGCGAGGGGGTGCTCAGCGACGGAGCGATCCCGAGGCGGCAGTGGCCGACATGCAGGCCGCGGGCTTCGAGCCCTTGGAGCCCTACCCGGGTCGGGTTACGGACCATTGGAGGTGCCGCTGCACCACGTGCGGCAACATCGTGACCCCGAGGTACGCCACGACCCGCAGGGGCATCGGCTGCTGGCACTGCGGCCACAATAGGAACCGCGTCGACTCCGACCAAGCCGCTGCCTCCATGCACGCTGCTGGCCTCGAACCTCTGGAGCCCTACCCCGGCGTGGACGCCCCGTGGACATGCCGCTGCATGCGGTGCGGCAACACCGTCAAACCCAATCTCACCAGCATCCGCGCTGGTCAGGGCTGTTGGTACTGCGCTAAGCGCGGTATCCAGCTCACCACCCCTGCCCTCCTCTATGTGCTGCACCACCTAACGCTCAACGCTGTCAAGATCGGCATAACAGGGGCCGCGGACCGGAGCCGCCTCGATCAGTTCCAGCGTCACGGTTGGAGCATCTACCGCACCGCCCGTTACGACACCGGGGAGCAGGCCCGGACCGCCGAACAGGCAGTCATGGCCCAGATACGTGCACGAGGAGTCAGGCACTACCTCACCCCCGAGGTCATGCCGAATGGCGGCCACACTGAGACATTCGACGCGGACCTGTTGGGTCCGGAGGACCTTTGGCGCATGGTCAGCGCATTGAAGGCCTGACCCTGCTGCGGGAGCACTGCATGCCAACGCGCAGCGTACATGGTCCGCTCATCCAGTGAGGTCCAGGCGCCTGGGCTCGGTGGCCACGAACAACGAGGTGAGCCCAGCCTTCTCCGCCCGGGCCCGGCGCCGAGCGGCAGCTTCGGTGGCTGCGGCCTGGCGACGACGCTCGGCACGGGCGTCCTCGATCGTGTCCGGCCCGCCGTCCGGATTCGACTCCGGATCGGGGAATGCGCGAGGGTTCGCCTCACGAAGGACCCTGTTCTGCCGCTCCACCGCGGCGGCGATGGCCGGGTCTGCCTGCCGCTGCGTGTGGACCTGCTGGTGGGCTTCGAGTGCACGGCGGTAGCCGGCCGACGCCGTCTCGCGAGTTCGAACCGTGCCCTGCGGGGCCGAGGTCCTGACCAGGTCCGGTTCGGCGGCCGCGCTGGGCGAGGGCAGCAGTCCGGGTGGCAGCACGCGGACCATACGGACCGCTTCTGTGCGCGCGGACTGGTTGGCGTTGGCGATGATCCGCGACGTCTGCAGGCGTGCCTTCGTTGCCCAGGCAGTGGAGTCGGGGCGCAGCGTCAGCTCTCCGCGCTCCGCGTCGTAGCCCACCGCAGCGATGTGTCCGGCGAGGTCGGGGGCGAGGGCCGCCCAGCGTTCGCACAGCCCGGCGCCGGCCGCCGGGATCTCCCAGTCGCGCTCGGCCATCAGCGCGGTGAACGCCTCGCCCAGGCCCATGGGGGCGCGGCCGTCGCGCCGGACCTCCCGGGTCAACCGCGGCTTGCTCTTCGCCGTCCGGGCGCCGTTCTTCTTCGCGGCTTCCCGCGCTGCCCGCAATGCAACGCGGGCCAGGTCCACGCCGCTGGGCTGGGGTGGCTGGCTCATGACGCCACCACCTCGTGGGCGAGCTCCTGGGAGCGGTGGGTGAGGCAGACGCTGCGGGTCGGCAGGGCCCTACGGGTGCAGAGCGTCTCACCGTCGCGGCCGGAGCATGTCCCCGGCACCGACGGCGCAGCGGGAGCGGCAGGCTCGACGGCGGCCAGGGCGTCGGCCTCCTCGCGGCAGAGCTTGCACAGCCCGGTGTCGACGGCCAGGCCAGTCAGGAAGATTCGGCATCCGCAGCCGACGCACGAAGAGCGCTGCGGGCCTTCGGGCTCCCGGGGTACCGGCACCCGGGCCGGGCGCCGGATGGCGGCCTCCAGTTCGCAGTCGGTGCAGCGCCCGGACGGGCCGGGCCGGGTGCCGTGCTGGGGGCACAGGCCCTGCTCCAGGTGCTGCTCGCGCTGGCGGGATGCGTGCCGGTCCTGGATGGTCTCGGCGCACAGCTCACAGGCCGCACCGGTCCGCCAGATAATCCCGGCCTCGCAGTCCTCGTAGCCGCAACCCCACCGGGGCAGGGCCACCCCGAGCAGCCACCGGCCCGGGTCACGGATGTCCGAGAGCGCCACGGGGGCCAGGCGGGCCGTCAACCGGTGCCGAAGGCGGTCGGGGGCCGTGCCCCCGTGCAACTGACGGCCCACCTCACGGGCGATCTTCCGGGCGACGAAGCTGCTGGTGACCTGCTTCAGCAGCACGTGGACCGGCTCCAGCACGGCGTAGATCTCCGGGCTCATCGCCAGCTGCGGTCCGGTGTACGACGACCGGGCCGACCCCCCGGCCTTGCTGCTGCGCTTTTCGCCGTTCGGCTTCGAGGAGGGCTGGCTGATCTCACCCGCGCGCAGCGCGACACCATCCCCGCTTTCCGAACGCGCCTCCGCGTCAGCCGCGATTTCCACAGCCTCAGCGCCCTCAACTACCCGTACCTCGCCTACGGCGGGTGAGGTGAGTGCGCCCTCGTCATCAGGTGAGTCAGTCGTAGGTGATTCCCTATTCGCGAGGGATCCCTCACCAAACGACAGACCCGATCCCTCACCAACCAGCGAACTACCCGCCCTCTCCACAGCACCGCCCACGGGCTCCTGCACGCACTCCTGGACCGTCTCCGGCTCCGTGTCCGCGGCCTGCTCACCGTGGCCCACAGCGGCTGCGGGGGCGATGTCATGGGCGATGAACCGGTGACGGCCCTGCGCTCCTGCGCGCCGCTGCACCGTCACCCACCGCGCCGCCTCCAGACCGTCGATAACCTCACCGGCCGCCGCCGCCGTGATCGGCTGGCCGGCCCTCTGACCCGAGTGGTGCCGCAGGTGCCCCGCCAGCTCCCCCTCGGTCAGCGCAATGCCCATCTGCTCCGCGAACGCGATCACGGCGAACGCACGCAGCTGCCTGGGCGTGAGGTCCTCCGAGGCGGCCACCGGCAACCACACGAACTTCTCCGTCCGCGTCATCGGCCGCACCGTCCGCAACGCCGACTCACCCTTCCCGCCGGGCAGGGTGCGACGGGTCGACCACAGCTCTACGACCCCGTCCAGCCCAGGACGGGTCAACTGCGTCATGCCCCGCTCCACCGACGCCACCGACAGCCCCAGGTACGAAGCGATCGTCGCCGACCGCGCCTGACACCCCTCCGGCCGCGCACCCAGCGCCTTCACCTTCACGTACACCGACAGCGCCACATCCGCGTAGAACGGCGACGACACCAACCGCATCGGCACCCGCACCCGCTGCCGACGCACCGGAACGCCGTCGGCCACGGCAGAAGACATGGACGAGCGCGGAGCGGGGATCATCACGGCGGCCGGCGCTACCGCAGCTACACGACGGACGGCGGGATGTCCAGGAAGCGTGATTTCCAGTCGACAGGTCTGATAGTCGGGCAAGGTGGGAGCAAACGGGGCCTCGGTCGTTTGCTTCCCGGCGAAACGATGAGGGTGCAACTTTTCAGGGGACACCACATCGGGCACTATGAGGATCGACCACCTATCCATATGGATGCTGAGACCGGCCCGCCACGCGGGCTGAGATCGCTTCTCCTTGGGTATGTGGACCGCCCCCTCCGTGAGGAGCGGGCGGCCGGACGAAGAGCAGCGGCGACCTCCTTCGGTTTGTCGATGTGAATCGGACGGGTGTACTGGCGGCCCTTGGCGGGGCCGGTAGTGCGACGCAGACGCCCCTTGGCGGGGGCCCTGCGGAACTGCAACTGCAACTGCAGTTGGACCTTGGCTAGAGGCCCTCGTGGCCCTGGCTAGGGGCCTGTCCCGCTGATAAGGCGGGGTTGGGTTATTGCGCAGATGAAGAAACGGCTCCATGAGCCGAAGCTCAGGACCCGGGTGGTACCGGAAACTGAGCAGGCCGGTCCGGGTGGTAAATCCGGTCGGCAGACGGGCCGCGTAAGCGCCGACAGAGGGTGGCTAGTCCACTCCTAGGCGCGCGGCCGATGGCCGCTAGGTCATCCCATCCCCCTTGAATCGGAGGTTGGCGTCAGCATGCCCACACGTGGCTGCGTGCGTGAGGTCAGCCCGCATCGGGCACCTCCACCGCTTCTGGGTGCTTCTCGGCCAGTCGACGAAGGAGACGGGCATAAGCATCACGCCAAGGCTGGCGGGGCTCTGTCTGGCCCGACTCCCAGCGCAAGATCGTCAGACGCTTCACCTGGAGCGCATCGGCCAGCTGTTGCTGTGTCAGGCCATCTGCGAGGCGGAGTTGTCTCCGGACGGGCGGAGCGGGAAGGTCGGGGTCGCGGTCGACCAAGGCATCAACGGCCTTGTTCAGATCCGACATCAGAAACCTCCCCTAGCCAACACTGATGCTGTGAAAGATACATGAAGGCGGTGATCTTCGGTACCGCAAACGAGCGTGTTCCCGCTTGAGACGCCGACCACCCCCACCCGACTCGACACCCTTCGCTGACGATCTCTCTATCCTGACCTGAAAACGGCCAGTTCACCGCCGTAGGGCCCTCAAATCCCAACAGATTTAGGGCAGTAGTTCCAGCGCGCTTCGACAAGGAATTCGAACCCTCCCGCGTGGTGGGAAAGTGGACCGCAAAGTGTCCCGCCATACGGGATGCCCACCAGCCGCGAGAACGTCAACGGGTAGGGTCCATGCCCGTGCACCGCCTTGCGATCTTCGACCTGGACGACACGCTGATCGACCGGCGGTCGGCGGTCGGCAGTGCCGTCGCCAGCCTCTGCCTTGCACGCGACTACGAGCCAGCCGTCGAGCAGTGGCTGCGCGCCGAGCTGGCCGATCGCGCGAACCCCGCGGACTTCGCCCGACTCAGCACGGTCTTCAGGCTGCAGGAGCCGGCAGAGGAACTCTGGCAGGAGTACGTCGACCTCATGGGCGCCTTCGCCGCATGCCGCCCAACCGTCCTCGAAGGGCTGGCCCAACTTCGCGCAGCAGCATGGACGATCGGCATCGCCACTAACGGCCCCAGCGATATCCAGCGTGCCAAGCTCGCCGCGACCGGAATCACCGAGCTGGTCGAGGGCATCGCGGTCTCCGGCGACATCGACGCCCGGAAACCTGATAGGCGACTCTTTGACCTCGCGGCTACCCGCTGCGGCCGACGACTCTCCGACGGCGGCTGGATGATCGGCGACAATCCAGCCGGTGACATCGAGGGCGGGCGCCGAGCGGGCCTGCGCACTATCTGGATCCGCGGCCGAAGCTGGCCCGACCCGCTCGCAGAGCCGCACCACGCCGTCGACGACGTCACCGACGCCATCGCCATCCTTCTCAACGAACTCCCGGAGTAGCCCTATGGACCAGCCCACCGTCGGCGTCCTCCACCCCGGCAGCATGGGCGCCGCCGTCGCGGCGTGCGCCGCGGCCAACGCGATGTCCGTCCTCTGGTGCGCCGAAGGGCGCAGCCCGGCGAGTGCAGGACGAGCAGAACGGCTCGGCCTGGAAGCGGTGCCGACGCTGCAGGAACTGCTGGATCGTTCGGACGTGGTGATCAGCCTCTGCCCGCCAGCCGCAGCCGAGGACCTGGCCCGCGACGTTGCTGCCCACGGCTTCACCGGCCTGTACCTGGAGGCCAACGCCATCAACGCCGACCGCGCAGTACGGATCGCGGATCTCCTCGGGCCGAAGGTGGCCGTGGTCGACGGCGGCGTCGTCGGTTCCCCGCCGGTGAACGGCAAGACGCCGACCCTGTACCTGTCCGGCGCGGCTTCTGCGACCGCTCGCGTGGAGGCGCTCTTCGCTGGCACCGCGGTGCGGACGAAGGTGCTGGGCACCGAGGTCGGCCAGGCGTCCGCGCTGAAGCTGGCGTACGCCAGCTTCCAGAAGGCCTCGCGCGTGCTGGTGGCCCTGGCGATCGGGTTGGCCCGCGAACACGGCGTCGACCAAGAGCTCATCGACATCGCCTCCCGCCGCACCGACTCGTACCTCTCCGAGCCCGAATACATTGCGAAGACAGCGGCACGTGCATGGAGGTGGGGGCCCGAGCTGGAGGAAGCCGCCGACATGCTCGAGGCCGCCGGCCTTCCCCCCGAGATGTTGCACGCGGCCGCGTCCACGCTGGCCCGGTGGGACGACGTCAAGGACGACGGCAAGCTCACGCTCACCGACGCGCTCGATCGGCTCGCCCGGCCGTAGCCCGCGCTCATGCCGTCGCCGCTCCCGCTCGCTGGTCCAGAAGCTCGTCGATGGCCCGCGCCGACTCCTCTGGCGACGACGTCATCGTGTCCACTGTCAGGTCCCAGACCGTTTCCGGGTGCACGTCCAAGTCCTTGCGGGTCGCTTCCCACGCCGCGATGCGCGCCGTGGTGTCGCTGTCGCCCCGGCCCGCAGACCGCTGCGCAGTAACCTCGCGCGGGCACCACAGAAGCACCGTGGCCCAGTCGGCGGGGTAGCGGTCGACCAGGGCTTGGATGCCGTCGACTTGCCCGAGATGCACCACCGGGACCCCGGCCGCGAACGCCTCATCCAGCCCCGGCCGGTCGATCACGTACGTGTTGCCGTACCGCGAGTTCGCGTAGACGACATCGCCCGCGGCCTCCAGCTCGCGCAGCTGATCCACCGTGCCCATCCGGTAGCCCGTGGCCTTGCCCGAGCCAACCTTGAGCCGCTCGAACTGCCGGTACCGCAGGTTCAGCTCGGCGAGCGCCGCCGTCACGGTGTCCTTGCCCGCAGCCGGCGGGCCGTACAAAATCACGCCCTGCTTCCGGCTCATGAGTACATCGCCCCCATTGCCTGCCGGGCCTGGTCGGCGAGTGTTACCGCGGTCCCCAGCCGGTTGTCGACGACCAGGTGCGACACAGCCGGGCGCACCTCCAAGTCGATGGTGGCCAAGTACTCGTCCCACCGCTGCAACTTCCAGGCGTCCCGGGCGGCCGAGCGGAAGCCGATGTACTCGCGCATCGACTCCTCGTCGCAGCGCACCCACACCGGAAAGACGTCGACGCCCATGGAGCCGGCGCGGTTGGTCAGCCGCTGCATCCAGGCCGGATCCGTCATCTCCGCGATGAACGGCGCGGAGAGCACCGTGCTGATCCCGCACCGAATGTTCGCCATGGCGGACTGCATAAGACAGTCGTACTCCACCGGCCGGACCTGGGTTTTGTAGAGGTCGGTGTGGCGATCATTCGGGTCCCCACCCAACGCCATCAGCAGCTTTTCCACCAGCGGACGGGTCAGCGGGTCCTTGTCGAGCAGCGGCCAGCCGGTGAGCTGAACGAAGAAGCGCGCCAACTCGGTCTTGCCAGAGCCGGCGTAACCGCCGACCAGGATCAGGACAGGGCGGTGCGGATCGCCGCCGGTGTGACGGCGCTTCCACGCGTCGATGATGCGCTGCTGCAGATTGAAGTGATCGGCCTCGTCGCTGCCCGGCGCGATCCGATGAATCGCTCGCTCAACAGCCAGGACGTGCGAACCGTTAAGGCGGTCGTCCATCGGCGTGAGCTTGAAGGACGTCTCCTCACCAGGCAGGGCAGTCCTGAAGCCGAGGTCGGGCTCAGTGGCTCGATAGAGGAGGCAATAGGCGCGCCGGTAGTGCGGTCCCGGGTAGACCTCGCCTTGCTCGTGCTGCCATAAGGTCTGAGGATTCGCGGCGGGGATCCCCTTCAGCTTGGCCTGCTCAGCGACTTCACGAAGCCGTTCGCCGGCTTTCTCCAGGGTGAGCCCGTGAGCCTCCCGCTGCTCACGCAGCCGGTCCGGTCGCCATCCTGCTCGCTGCTTCCCCACCCTCTGCCCCTCCGTCATCGTCATGCCCGCGAGCCTAGGGCGCGGGCCCCAAATCCCGTGCGTACGTGGATGTTGAAAACCCGTGAATGAAAGTGCGTACGGGCTTCTACAAGCCGCTGTGATGTTCCATCTCTGCCGTCAGGAGTGTGATGGGTCACACAAGGCGACCTTGGGGGAACGGTGGCAAGCGCAGCGCTAGGGACATCAGTCGGACTTCTGCTCCAGTCTTTCCAGACGGGCAGTCAGTTCATCTACCCGCTCTTCGAGACGACGGATGGCGTCAGCCGTCGAGTCTGCCTTTGCGCTGGCCTGCTCGCTGACGAAGCTGCCGCGGCCCTGGTGGGAGTAGACGAGACCCAAAGCGCGCAGTTCCGTGAGAGCGCGCTGCACCGTGCCAGCCGCGACTTGGTACTCCTCGGCCAGGGCCTTGATGCCGGGAATCTTTGCACCAGCCGGGAGCCGGCCGGTCGCGATCTGGTCGCGGACGTCTTGAACGATGCGCTGGTAGGGCTGCATGGCCTCGGCGTTGGTCATGACCGTCATCGTAGATCCACCTCACCGAGTTAGTCGGGTTCGTCAGCTAACCCCTTGACACCCATCGACAGTATCAGCAAAGCTAGCACTATCGACAGGCCGGACCGGCCTGAAAGGGGCGTAACCATGTCATTTACGGATGAGTGCTTCGATCTCGAAACCCAGCGTCTTCTCGAGGCCGTGGCTGTCGACATCCCGGAGTTCGGCGACATCGATCTCGACGTCGCGTTCGGCACGCCGCTGGAGATGTACGAGGCCGGACCCCTCCCCCACGAGCGGCTGGACGGCCTGGACTTCACCGCCGCCCTCGCCGCGATCGAGGCCCGCGAGAACCGAATGCTCGCCGCCCGCGACATCGCCGCCGACCCGGCCGTCACCACCCTGGTGCGCGAACGCCTGGTCGACGTGCTCCTCCCCTACGCCGCGCAGCTGCGCATCACGCGGCCGGCCCCCGCAGCGCGCTTACCGCTCGCGGCCTAGCTGCAGCCGGGTCCTCACGGACCCGGCTCCTTCACCCGGAACCGCCGACGGCGGCGCCGGATGTGGGAGCCGGAGCCTCGACTCCCCAACTTCATAGCCGGCTCGCGCACCCCGGGTGACGGTCTTCGGACCAGAGGTCCCTGGCCGAGTACGGCAGCACCACCTGATGCAGCGGTTGCGCTGCCCGAACAGCCACGGATCCCGCCCCGGCAGTGGTCCGGGCTGCCCGGAGAACGCAACCGATCCCGTGAACTTCCCCGCGATCAGGGAGACAACGATGCGTCCCAGCAGCCGCCCCGCCCTCCTGCTCAGCAAGATCCCGCCGCACCACATCAACCTCGCCGACGGTGAAAGCCGCACCGCCGTCTGCCCGGACTGCGAGACCTGGCACCCGATCCAGCGCCGCATGATCAAGACCCACCACCTGGAGCGGACCGGCCGTGGCGTCGGCGGTGAGGCGCCGCGCTGTCCCGGCAGCGCCCGCCGCATCGAGTTCGACATCACCATCGAGCAGTGGGGCGAGGCCCTCTCCGCGGCCGAGGCCACGGCTGCCGCCCGTCGCTCGAAGCGCATGATCCGCAAGGCGCAGCCGCAGCCTCTGCCAGCGGTCTCGCAGATGAGCGCCGCCACCGCTGCCGCGCAGCGGGAGCTCGCCGACCACGTCATCGACTGCCCGAAGTGCGCGAAGAGCCAGCGCTGCACGCCGGGGGCGGAGTTGCAGGCCCGCAGTCGACTGCGTCCTACCCACCGAGGGGCGCGCCTCGCGTAGCGGACCGACCTGACGAAC
The DNA here is from genome assembly GCF_036237315.1 of Streptomyces sp. NBC_01351. GTDB lineage: Bacteria > Actinomycetota > Actinomycetes > Streptomycetales > Streptomycetaceae > Streptomyces. Next base: position 68,295 of record NZ_CP108357.1, read on the forward strand.
TACCACGGCCGCCGCCACCCGCTTGGGTGGCGGCGGCCGTGGCTGCTCGTACGACAGCCAACACGACGACAGCCCCAGGGGGCCATCCCTGGGGCTGTCTGACGGACCTATCTGGAGGCCCGGATGTACGACAACAGCATCGCACGCACCAACGGAGACTCCGACACCGACATGGACGAGGCCCTGCGCCGAGTCCGCGAGGGGCGGTGACCGGCATGGACTGGCGCCGCAACGCGATCTGCCGCGAGGAGGCGGACCCCGAGCTGGTCCTCCTCCTCATGGCCGACGACCGGGACGAGCTGAGCAGGAAGCTCGCCGAGATCAACCGACGCTCGTCACAAGGCAGCGGCCGATGACCGAGCCCAACAACCACCCGCTGTACGTCCGCTACATGGAAGCCTTTAGCGCCTCCACGAAGCACACCGGCACCTGCACGGCCTGCCAGAACAGCCAGGACTGCGCGACCGGGGAGCCGATTCACACGGCCTTCGCCAAGGCCCAGGACGCCTACCAGGCCCGGCAGTCCGCGAAGCGCCGCAGCTGACCCTCCGGCATTGCCCGTCGTCCCCGCGCCTACTAGGGCGGGGCCGGCGGAGAGCGCCGGGAGCTCGTGCTCCTTGTCCCGCGCTGGCCGTCCGGCCGCAGAAACAGAACAGCCCCGGGGATGCCGCCCCGGGGCTGTCTCGTACGCACGGACCCTCTGGAGGCCCTCATGCGCACCATCGTACGCACCCACTCCATCCCGGCCGCCGACCCGATCGCGGCCCTCAAGCGGCCCCGGCCGGCCTGCGCCGAGACGGACCCCGAGCTGCACTTCCCCAACGGCAACACCGGCCCGGCGCTGCTCCAGATCGAGGAGGCCAAGGCCGTCTGCCGCAGTTGCCCGCTGATGGAGAGCTGCCTCCAGGGTGCGCTGGACCGCAACGAGCACTACGGCGTCTGGGGTGGCCTCTCCGAGGACGAGCGCCGCGCCCTCAAGCGCCGCGCCGCCCGCAACCGGTCGCGCGCGGCCGCCTGATCCGCCCGCACCGACCGCTGAACCCTGGCGGCCGGGGCGGGCGGTGAAGGGGAGCCGGACAGCCCGGAGCTGCTTTCGAGCCCGCCTGGCGGGAGCCGTCCACGGTTTCGAGCCCGCCCCGCACCACTCTGCAGACCGGCATCCCGCCTCCCGGGCCGCTGGCCTTTTCGTGTGCCGGGAGCGGGTAGAGCCGGTGTTCGCTTCGCAAGCAACAGCCCACACCGGCCCCTGTTTCGAGAACGCGCTTACTGCGTTTCGGGAGCACCGGCCGCCGTTTCGACCCCGCCCTGAACGACCCCTCTCGGAGGCCCCCATGACGATCACCGAAGTGCCGCAGAGCGCGGCGCCCGACACCCCCGTTTCGCGGCCGTCGATCGCCGTTTCGGACACGCCCGAGAGGCTTTCGGGCGCGGCCGGGGGCGGTTCACGGACGGATAAGCGGAAGCCGATCAAGCCCGCCCGTGACCGGCTGATGACCGCCTTGTCGCTCGCCGCCGCCGTCGGCGGGACGTTGGTCGGCGTCATCGGCTTCGCGATGTCCTACAGCACCCTGGCAAAGGTCGCCCTGAGCTGGGGATTCAGCACCGAACTGGCCCCCTGGTTCCCGGTCGGCGTGGACGCGAGCATCATTGCGTTCCTCGCCTTGGACCTGTACCTGATCCGCAAGAACACCCCGTGGCCGTTGCTGCGGATGGCCGCTCACGTCATGACCGGTGCGACGATCTGGTTCAACGCGAGCTCGCAGGGCCAGATCAGCGCGGACCCGGTCAAGGCCGCCTCCCACGGGGTCATGCCGGTCCTGTTCGTGATCGGCGTGGAGGCTGCCCGCCGCCTGATCATCCAAAAGGCCAGGCTGGAGGCGGGAACGGTCACCGACCGGATTCCGATGCACCGCTGGATCCTCTCGCCGTTCGCGACGCCGAGGTTCTACCGCCGGATGCGGCTGCACGGGATCGCCTCGTACCCGGAGATGATCCGGCGCCAGCAGGATCTCATCGGTTACGAGCAGTGGCTCAAGCGCAAGTACGACGGCGACCTGAGCAAGGCGACCGAGGACGAGCTGCTGCCGATGAAGATGGCCGCCCACGGATACACGGTCGCCGAGGCCCTCGCGATGCCTGAGCGGCAGGAACGCGAGGGTGAGGCCCGCGCGGAGGAGGCCGAACGCCGGCGCCTGGACGCGGAGACGCGTCAGGAGCTCGCGCGGAAGCAGGCCGAGGCCGACCGGCTGGAGGCGGAGGGCAAGCTCGAAGCCGTCCGCGCCCGGGTGGAGGGCGAGACCGGTCAGGCGCGCGCACACGCCCGAGCCCAGGTCAGCGCCGCAGAGCGGGCCGCTGAGCTGGAGGAGGCGGCGCTGGAGACGGCCGTCATCGCCGAGGCCCGCGCCCGCGAGGCTGAGGCGGCCCGCAAGGAAGCCCAGGAGCGCGAGGCCAAGGCCGCCGCGGACATCCGCGCGGCGGAGCTGGAGTGCCAGGCGGCGGAGAAGCGGAAGCTCGCGGCGGAGGCCGACCGGGTCGCCGCGGCGGAGGCGCAGGCGATCGAGACTGCGGAGATCGCGGAGGCCCGGCAGCGTGCTGCCGAAGCCGATCGGGTCGCTGCCGAAACGGAGAAGGCCGCTGCCGAAACCCGCCGCCGCGCCGCCGAAGCCGACCGGCTCGGGGCGGAGGAGAACGAGCGCAAGGCGCTCGCCGACGCCAACACGCAGGCGGCCCGGAAGCGCGAGGCCGAAACCGAGGTCGCTGCTGCCGAAGCGCGGCTCGCCGCCGCCGAAATCGAGCGGCGCGCGGTCGAAATCGAGGACAGCGCGAAGCTCACTCCGCGCGAGCGGGCAGTCCGCAAGGTCGCCCGGATGATCCTCGCTGTTGGCGACGACGCCAGTCGGCCGACGCTCGCAGATATCCAGCGTGAGCTGGCGGTGTCCTCCACGGACACCGCCTCGAAGTACCGCCAGGAGGCGGTCGACCTGCTCGCATGCGGCTACCGCCCGGAGCAGTGACCTGACCCGCACCAGCGTCCGACACCAACAGTGAAGGCCAGCCCAAGTCGAATTTGGGCTGGCCTTCGCCGCGACTGCCGGAAGCAGCAACAGCCTGCCCAGTAGACCAAATTCACCGCCCCCAGCAAGTCCGCGCCCGGCGCAGACCTGCCGAGGGAGGGCTTGACCGGCCGTATCCACAGCACTGGAAGGAGGAACCGCCATGTCCGGAATCGACTGGGACGAGGAGTTCTCCCGTATGAACCCTGAGACCCCCGAGAAGCCCAGCACGTCGTCCAAGTTCTCCGTCAAGCTCGGCGGGGTCCGCCGCAACACCGCCGCGCTCGCGGTGTGTGGCACGATCGCCGTCCTCGCGGTGTGCGGGACGGTCGTGGCCGTCACCAGCATGCAGGGCGACCAGGCCGCCCAGGACCGTGCGCGGGCCCAGGAGAAGGCCGCGAACGCCCTGGTAGAGGTCGAGGCCGACAAGCAGCGGGCACAGACCGAGGAAGCCGCGGCCAAGACGCTCTACGAGCGGGAGATGGCCGTCTACCTGGAGTGCATGAAGATCCGGGCGGCGGCGGTGGCCAAGGCGGCCTCGTACGACGTCGCGAAGATCCCCGCCTGCGACGCCCCGACCCTCGGCGGCGCGGCCCCCAAGGCGCAGGAGCCCACGGGGGCCGGCGGCTCCATCACCTCCAGCCCCTGGCTGTGGGTGGCGCTCGTCGGCGGCGGCGGCCTCCTTGCCTATAAGAAACTTTCCGCGCCCTCCAGCTCCTCCAGTTCCGCCTCCGGTTCCAGCGCGGCCGTCGCCGCGAACAATAAGGGATTCACCTTCGAGAAGGGTGCATGAAATGACGCTCCAGTTCTTTGCCCTGGCCCTGTTCTGCTGGGCGCTGTTCTTCACCTTCAAGAAGACGAAGGGAAAGCAGATGGCGATCTGCCTGATGCTGATCGTCTCTGGGATCTTCCTGCCGTACACGCCGTTCAGCGACGAGATCCGAGGAACCCTCGAGTCGGTCTTCAATACCGCGAACACCACGGTCAGCAACGTCGGCACGTCACGCTAGGCGACCAGCCGCGCGGTTACCGGTTACCGGTTACCGGTTACAGGCCGCAGACGCCGCCCTCACGCTGCACTGGGCGGCCCGAACCGGCGTCCTCAGGGCCTGTAACCGGTAACCGGTAACCGCCGACAACTACACAGTGTCACGGAAGGAGGCTCGTGGAACTCCTCATTCTTCTCGCCATCACCTACCTCACCGGCGTCGACAACACGCACGACAAATACGAGAAGGCGGGAATTAAGAAGCCTGAAAAGAAGACGAAAGACAAATGGCAGCCGACGCGGGCACCGGATACCTTCCGGAATGCCTCCTACAACGCGGCAGCGAAGACGCATTACGGGCTGCTCGCAGGCGCTCATTGGGCCGGTGGCCTGCGTGACGGATGGCGATCCGCCTACATGAAGAAGCCGGGAACCACTCCTTCCGGTTCGTCTTCCAGTACGGCTCCTTCGGGGTCCTCCGGGCGCCGGTCGGGGACCACCATTCCGCCGCAGCCCACCACGCCCCCGACGGCTTCGGCGCCGACCACCACAGCCACCACGCCGCCGACCACCACGCCGCCGACCACGCCGCCGCCGTCGTCGTCGGCCGCGCCTCCCACGCCTGCGCCGGGTCCGACCATCCCGCCGCCCGGCACCGTCCCTCCGCCTCCGACCGTCACGCTCCCCGACCAGATCAGGAAGGACCCCGCGATGCAGCCCAACCCGCCCGTTCCGCACACCGCGACCGTCGACGACAAGGGTGTCCACGTCACCACGGCCGCCGGGAAGAGCCGCACCTACAGCGGTGGGGAGGTCATGACCCTCACCCAGGTCATCGACCTCGCCGAAGGCGCCGCCACCCTGTGCCAGTCCAGCTCTGAGAAGTGCCTGGAGCTCGTGGACGAGTCCGCAGAGCTCGCCGCGGACTGCGACGTGCTCATCGCCGACATCACGGAGAAGGGCGTCGGCGCGAACCTCATCGCCAAGTGCGAGTTCCTCAAGGAGCAGCTCGACCTCCAGGCCGCCGCCGCCAAGAAGCTCCACGACCAGATTCAGGGCGGCGAAGAGGCATGCCGGACCGCGTCCCAGAACGCCGAGGTTCGGCACGGCCAGATCTTCCGGGCCGTCGCCGACTCCCCGCTGACCAAGCCCGCCGAACGCGACTTCTACAACGCCCGATGAGACGAGGAGAGGCCCGCATGTCTGTCACCGAATCCCTCAAGGACGCCGCGAACTACGCGGCGCTGCGCGTCAAGCTCGCCTGGCTCACCCACAAGGTCCACGAGCACGCCGAGACCGTCACCAAGCTTGCCGCCGATGTCGACGACACGGCCGAGCAGATGCTCGACGCCTCCGAGACGATGAAGGCGCTCGCCGTGGACACCGCCACGACCGCCGAGTTCGCGGACGCGGCCGTCACCATGACCGGCGCGAAGGAGGCGGCGGGCGAGTACACCTCCGCGGCGGACAGCGCGGCCGCGGCCGCCGACGACGCGAAGACGACCGTCGAGTCCGACCACGGGGGCATCGCCGACGCAGTGGACACCTCCCCCGTCGACATGGCCGAAGCCGTCTTCTACACCCAGCCGTAAGGAGAGCAGGACCCATGGGGCCGACCCGAGCACAGTTCATCCAGTACGCGCCCGCCGCTCTCGCGGTGGCATCCGCCACCGCCGGCCCATGGTCCGCCCTCGCCGCCGCAGCGGCCGGAGCGGGGGCGTGGGCCATCCACGCTTCCGCTCCCGCCCTGCGCTCCCTGATCGCCTGCGGGATCACCGCCACCGGCTGCGGCATCGCCGCGCACCAGGTCCTGGCGAGCGGCATGGACCCGCTGTTCGCCCTCGGGCTCGCGGTCCCGGCCGGGGCGGCCGCCCTGGCCCATCACCGCAATACCGTCGGCGAGCTCCCCGCGCTCCCTGCCACGACCGGGGCTGCGGCGACGGGGCAGAGCTCGCAGGCGCAGCTCATCGCTGCTTGGTGGGCGGAGTTCATCTCCGGGCCCACGCAGACCGAGGGCCGCAAGCTGATCCAGGCCGGGGCCGAGCTCGCGCAGCTCGTCCTCGACGTCGGGGACGACCACGTGTCGTTCACCGGGATCATCACGCTGCCCCAGGGCCAGCAGGTCCGGGTGAAAGGTGCGGACATCGCGGCCGTCTACCAGATCCCTGTCTCCCAGGTGGAGATGGGAGACCCGAAGCACTACGCGCCGAACGCGCTGCCCGTCGCCGTGCACCTGAAGATGGCGGCGGCCCAGCCGGAGATCGCGGCCGGCGCCCCGACGACTCCTGAGCAGGTGTGGGCCGCGTACGTCGCGATCCCGGAGGGAGCGATGCCCGGCACGACCCTGTCCCTGACCCGTTACGACGGGCCCCTGGACTGGGAGGGAATCGCCACCCGCGACCGCAAGGCGATCGGGACCGTCAACATCCAGGACCTCGCGGGGAACCTGAACCTGGAGACCATCCAGGTCGCACTGGCGCCCACCGATAAGCCCTCGCAGATGGGGGTGCGCGTGATGAAGGAGCACGCGCTGATGCACAGCACGATGCTCTCCTCCGTCGTGGACGAACTGTCCATGGACTCGCGCGGATACGTCCGCCTGGGCACCTACATCGACGCCAACGCCGCCCTGGTCCCCCTGGCCCAGCCCGGTTCCGGCGCCCGCCACCTGTACCTCGTCGGCGGCTCCCGCTCCGGAAAGTCCGGAATCCTGGAACAGATCCTGCTCTCCGCCCACAAGTCACGCATCGCCGTGATCCTGGCGTCCCCGCAGGCCGGAACCATCGCCGGAGCGGGCCTGGCCGCCTACTGCGGTGACGGCCTGGACGAGGCGATGGGCGCCCTGCGCCTGGCCTACGCGCTGATGCTCGACCGCGAGGCCCGCTACCGCTCCCCCGCCTTCCCCTTCACCGACCCGCTGATCGCGTTCATCATCGACGAAGCCCACATGCTGCTGTCGGTCTCCTCGCCGTACCACGCGGAGGCCAAAGCCATCGTCGAGCAGCTGACCCGCCGGTCCCTCAAGCGGGGTATCGGCGTTCTCCTGGCCACCCAGACCCCGCTGGCCGAAGACCTCGGCAACTCCACGGTCATCCGCTCCCAGCTCCTCATCGGCGGGGGCGCGGTGTTCCTGCGCTGCGCCAGGGGCCAAGGCTCCCTGGTCGGCGCGAACGCGGTCGAGGGCGCGGAGGGCATCGACCTGTCGAGGATCCCCTCCTCGTGGCCCGGGCAGTACGCCAAGGTTGCCGACCGGGACATGAGCGGCCTGGCCACCGCGGCCGCCGCCGGCCCCGAGGACGGCACCTTCGGTCTCGGCTACCTCCTCACCCCAGGATCCCAGGCCGTGCAGTTCCGTTCCCTGCACCTGGACGTGGCGCCCGTCTCCCTCGCCGGAGACATGACCCCAGTCGCCGTCGAGGACTGCGACGCCTGGCAAAACCGGGAGGCGATCGCGCAGACCCCGATGGTCGACCAGCGCGGCAAGAACCTGGTGGGCAGCCTCGCCGACGCCCTTACGCCGGCGCAGCAGGACCCGTCCGCACCACAGCAGCAGGTCGTGGCGGGCCCCGCTGGCCCCGCGGCCCCCTCCGACGGACAGGAGCTGATCAAGCCGCGCATCCTCGAACTCCTGCGAGACGAATCCATCCCCATGACCGCCGAGACCATCGCCCGAAAGCTGGGCACGTCAGCGAAGAACATCAAGCCGCGCCTGTCCGAGCTGAAGAAGCGGGACGAGGTCATCAACGAGAACGGACTCTGGAGGGCAGCAGCATGAACACCCGCACCGAAAGCCACTTCACCCACATTGACCCGGACCTGTACGCGAAGGCGTTCGAACTCCTCGACCCCACCCCGGAACCCAACGCCCCCGCAGCTTCCGCCGCTCCCGCACCGGCATCCTTCATCCTCGCCGCGCCGCCGGTACGCCTGACTGGCGCCGTCGAGAAGACCCTCACCGACGCCCTCAACTTCCTCGACACCCACGGCTGGGCCAAGCACCGGCTCATCCACCCCGAAGGTGCCCGCTGCTCCATCGGCGCGCTGCGCGCGGCGGCCGGCGCCCGCAACGCCGCCTACGAGGGCGCGGGGAACCTGCTCCTGGACGAGGCCCGCCGGCAGCACGGCAACCAGTGGGAGTCGATCCCCTCCTGGAACGACTCCCACAGCGGTGCCCAGGTGCGTAGCGTGTGGGAGGCCGCCATCCGGTGCGCCCACCACATGAACATCTGAACCGGCTGGAGCTGCCCGTGTCGTTCTCGTTCACCGACCCCAAGCCGAGCAACGACGACCGTTCGTTCTCCTTCACCGGGCAGAACCCGGAGGACGTGGACCGGCAGCTCCAGGCGATCGCCGACATGGCACACCAAATCCTCCGCATGGTCGCCGACGTGCGCAGGCAGATCAACAACTGAGCCACACGCACCAGATGGCCAGCCGCGAGAACGCGTAGAAGGCAGCAGCCACACCAAACCCAAGCTCAACCCCGCGCCCCGCCTGGAGACCCTTCCCGGCGGGGCGTCGCACTGTCCTGCCCAAACCCCAGCCTCCAGGAGACACAGCCCGTGCGCCGCTACGTCTACCGCTGTACCGTCTGCCGCACCACCAGCCCCGTCGTCCATCAGCTCGACGACCTGGCCGCCGTGGGCGACGCCCACCGCCTCGCCCTTCACGGCGGGCACATACCCGACGACGAAGCCGCCGGCCAGGTCGACCGCCTCGGCCGCTGGTACGCCGCCCTGGGCCCGCTGATCGCGATGCACGCGCGCATCGCGGACGGGCTCAGCGACCTTCGCGACCCCAAGGGCACGGGGCACCCCTTCTGGGCCTCCGCCGGCGCCGCCCTCGTCCTCGGCAGCGCGGCCGCCCTCATCCTCGGCGTCCTCTCCGCCGCCCTGTGACCCCAGCTGGCCACCGGCCCGGCCGCCCCGCACACGGGCGGCCGGGCCGGTGCCCGGACAGGCCGACAGGCCTACACGCTCAACCCGCGCCCGCAGCCCCGTACCTGAGGGGCGGCGGGCGCAACCACGTGCACTCCACCGAGACGGAAGGGTTCATCGTGCTCGTTCCCCGCCCCGCCGCAGGATCGGCCGCCCGCGCCCTACCATCCCCGGTCCCCGCTGCCCCAGCGCCGGCTTCCCGGTACCTGGAGCAGGTGATGGCGCGGGTGCGGCGGAAGCGCTCCAACTTCTGTCCGGGCTCGCCGTCCTCGCCTGGAGCGCCGCCTCCGCCTTCGCGCCGCGCGTCCTGAGTCTGTGCCCGGAGATCTTCACGCACATCCACAACGCCGGTCACCAGATCGAGCCGCACATCCAGCTCCCGGCCGCCCTGCCGGCCGACGACACCCCCGACGACGTGCACCCGCTCCAGCGCTGACCCGACAGCCCACACCCGCCCGCTTCTCCTGTCTGGCGCGCCGCCCAGGGCGTGTCCCGATGTGAACGGACTCCCATGAACCAGCTCTGGATCGGCACCTACCACGGACGCCACGACGGCACCCAGGTCACGGTCACCGCCACCCGCGACGACACCCTCCTCGAGCCGTACGCCTGGACGTGCACCTGCGGAGCCACTCGGAGCTTCGCCGTCGACCACGGCCTGGCCCGCAGCGCCTGGCGGCACACCCACCCCACGCTCGTGGACCGGCTGCGGCCGTGGGTCGCCCGGCTCCGCCGGACCCGCCGAACGCGCTGACTCCCGACCCGACGACCCGCCCGGTCCTTGGCCGATACGAGGTCCCGATCGAGGCGCTGACCGAGCTCTAGTCCGTGACGGATCTCCGTGCTGCCTCGGCCCATCCCTGCGGGCCGAGGCAGGAGCGGTGCCCCCTCACACCCGTGAGCCCAGCCGAACCGGAGGTTCCACATGCACGCCGCCCTGCCCATCGACCAGCTCATCGGCCCCTACAAGGCAGCGGAGTTCATTGCCGCCTGCGTCACCGAACTCGTCACCGAGGACCACATCCCCGAGTCGGCCGCGTACGACGCGGTGTGCCGCGCAGTCCTGAACAGCGATCCCTTCGTCCTGGCGGAGGCCGGCCAGGTCTGGGCCCTGAGGCCCAACGACCACGACGACCTAAGCCGTCAGGAAGACCCCGGAGGTCACGACGACCGGCCCGGCATGCTCTACGTCGTCCGCCGCCTGCGAAGCGACCACGGCCGCGTCACCGTCGAGGACGAGTGGGGCGAGCGAGCCATCATCGGCGTCACCCAGCTCGCCGCCTACGAACTCGACCAGTGGATGTGGGCCCGGCCCTGACCGGAGGCACCCGCCCCCAGGGCCGGTTACGCCAGAGACAGCCTGCATTCCGCGACGCCAACCACCCCTGACCCGCGTGTCGAACGGAGTCACATTCATGACCACGCTCACCAACACCGAGGCCTTCCCGCTGAGCACGGCGAAGGGCTTCACCCGCCTCTACGGCATTCCTGTCGTCGCCATCGAGGAGGACTGCGGCACACTCCTCATGCTCGGACACCCGGACGAGCGCAGCATCCTCGCCGTCACTGCCGCGCAGTACCGACTCGTCTACGGCCAGCGAATCCTCCCCGGCCGTGAACTCGACGAGTTGATCCCGTTCGGCGTGAAGAAGACGTGGGCCCGAGCGGTCCCCCGCGACGGCTACTGCCCGTGGCACACCGAACTGACCGGTACTGACGCCGAGCACGCCCTGCCCATCACCCTGGTCTCGGTCGACTGGCTGGAGGCCGAGGACGTCGCGGTCCAGGAGCAGTGCCCGGTCTGCGGACGGGCAAGCCGGACCAGCGACATCGCCAGCACCCCAGGCCGCTCCGGCTACTCCCGCGTCCGCACCTGCCGCCACTGCCACACCCGCTGGCCCTCCGTCGACGCCTACCGCGTCAGCCTCTACAAGCTCCGCAAGCCCGGCGGCATCGACCCCGCCGCGTGCTTCGGCTGCGGCTGCACCCCTGCCTGGACGTGCAGCCCCGGCTGCCAGATGTCCGACAACCCGCCCATCACCCAGCCGCTGTGCACGACCTGCCAGGCCCCGCACAACGCCACCACGTGGCAGGCCCTTACCGACGCCGGATACGCCTCCCCCGCCTCCGACGAACAGCGCGACCGCTGGCTCTACACCCAAGCCCTGCGCGGCACCCACCCCACCACCGCGGCCACCGCCTGGACCGAGCGCCGCGCCCTGGTCCGTTGCCGTGCCCTCGCCGCCACCGCCCGAGACAGGGGCAATGCGTGAGCCAGACCAACCTGCCCGTAAGCCGCCAGGTCCACCTCCTGACCGCAGCCCGAACCGTCCTCGAAACCCTGAATCTCCCCCACAGCGCCCCCGGGCGCGCCGCCCGAACCGACCCGACCGACATCTGGGCCAGCGGACTACCCGGCCCCGAAATCGACCGCACCACGCTGGCGTGGGCCACCGCCTACCGCATGCTCGCCGACCACCAACCCGACACCACGCCCCTCACCCACGTCGCCGGCGCTGACGCCGTGCTGCGTGAGCTTGGTGTCCGGGGTCTGGCCATCCTCCAAAGCGGGCTTCCCATCCGGCCCCGGTTGACCATCGGTACACGCTGTGTCCGTACTGCGGCGGTTCTGGAGAGGACCCTGGCGAGGTCGCCGACGAGGTGCTCGGCTGCCCTGTCTGTGACGCCGAGTTGTGTGATCCCGAATGGCACGGACAGGAGTAGATCCGAGAGCTCGACGACCTACTCCCGGCACTCCCTGCAGCCCGCTCGCCTGTCCGTGCATGGCTGCGCTGCCGGGCGACCGAGACCCGTTGACCGGACCAAGAACCTTGGGTAGCAGGCCCGTCCGTCTGCCACTTTTCGCCAGCTGAACCACCCGTGCACATACGAAGGCCCGGATTCCTGCGGTGACACCGCAGGAATCCGGGCCCTTTTGCGTTTCAGGGGGTGCTTACGCCGTAAGCACCCCCTGACCAGCCCGCTGGCGCCTCGACGCGGTTAAGGCGGAGCGGCTAAGAGCTTGGAAGCTCGACCTCTATCTCCTTGATCTTCCCGGTCGTGCTCAGGGTGGCGCTGACGTTGCTGTCGCCAGGCGCGTCGGCTGCTCGTGCTGCTTTCACGAACGCTTCGAGTTCTTCCAGGGTCATGTTCTTGTCTTCACCGGTGAACTTCAGTGTCTTCGGCATGGGTCAATGCTCGCCATCGAGGTGTGGTTCTGCAGGTGTTCGCTGGAGGTGGACCGTGCACCGGACCGACGTTCACTCGTGGTGCTAACGCCGTTAGCACCACACCTGTGGTGCTAACGGCGTTAGCGCAAGATCAGCAACTAACGCTGGAAATCGGCAAAACGCACCTAACGGATCGTCTAAACCACGGGTGGCGGCAGTATGCTGCCGTGCATGTCATCTCCGAACTCGGGAGCTGAGCGGGAGAAGCTCGTCTCCAAGCTGCCCGCTCACCTTCAGCAAGCCCTCAAGGTCCGTGCAGCGCAGCTCCAGACCGATATGCAGGACGCGGTCGCCTCCGGCATCCAGGCCTGGCGTGACTGCCCGGACGAGCTTCCCGCCGTCAACACAGCAGGAGCCGACTCGTTCGGCACCTACCTCCCCGAGGGCCTCTACGAGGACTTCAAGGCAGACTGCCGCCACCGCGGCGTCTCCTACATCCAAGGGCTGGCGCAGTCCGTCGTTCTCTGGCTTGCCGACAACCCTGCCGGATCCCAGGGCATCACGCGGCGAATCGTCGTCTGTAACCAGAAGGGCGGCGTCGGCAAGACCGCCGTCTCCGCCGGCCTCGCCGAGGCCCTGGCCGAGGACGGCCTGCGCGTCCTACTTGTGGACTATGACCCGCAAGGCCACCTCACCCACCAGCTCGGCCTGACCGCCATCCCTGCCGGTGAGGAGAGCCTCATCACGCACATGCTGCACCGCGAGCTGGTCAAGCAACCGCTCCTCGACCTCACCGTTGCCATAGAGGGCAACCGGTTTGGCGGACGACTGCGGATCCTTCCCGCAGCCTTCGACGCGTTCCTCCTCGACTCGGGTCTCACGATGTTCAGGGGTCCGCGCCACGCTGCACTCGAGCGCGCCATCGCCCCGCTGGAGGAACACTTCGACGTCATCGTCGTGGACTCCCCGCCCAGCCTCGGCCTTGCCATGGACGCGGCCCTCACCTTCGGCCGCCAGCGCGACGAGGAAAAGCCCGGAGCCTCAGGCCTCATCATCCCCGTGGAAGCCGAAGACACCTCAGCGCAGGCGTACGGGATGCTCATCCAGCAGATCGACTCCCTCTCCCGAGACTTCGACATCTCCATCGAGCAGCTCGGTCTCGTGGTCAACAAGTTCGACAGCCGCCGCGGCTACATCGCGACATCGTCACTCGACAAGTGGAAGTCGCTGGGTACTCCCCCGGTCCTCGCCGTCGTTCCAGACGTGAAGGAACAGCGCGAGGCCGTCCGCAAGCAGCGCCCGCTGTTGGACTACGCGCCCGACTGCGAGCAGTCCCACCAGATGCGGCAGATCGCACGAGGGGTGAAGATCGCATGAGCAAGGCGGACATGCTGGGGGACTCCCCCACGTTCGACGCGGTCGCTCAGCCAATGAGCAGCCGGGCTGCCAGCTTCGCCCGGTTCTCGGGGCAGGACGCTGAGCCGGCCATCAGCCAGCAAGAGACCCGCCGTGTGCCTTTGGAGGCTCTGGCACACAACCCGTATAACCCTCGTGTGGAGCTCCGGTCCGTCGAGGACCTCGCGGACAGCCTGGCCTCGCGTGGAATCATCCAGCCCCTCACCATCGTCACCAAGATGGCGTTCCTCGAAGCACACCCGGGTCAGTCGAATCTCGGCCGTGCCGCGTTCGTCGTCGTGGACGGCAACAGACGCCTTGCCGCCGCGCGGCTCGCAGGCCTGGACGACGTGCCGGTGCACGTCGACAACTCCCTTGCCGAGAGCGCCGACACCCTCCTGGAGACCGCCCTCACCGCAGCCGTTCAGCACGAGAGCCTGGATCCGCTAGACGAGGCGAAAGCCCTTGAGCGCCTCGTTGCCGTACACGGATCCCAGCGTGCCGTCGCGCGCGCCCTGGGTAAGTCCAGCCCGTGGGTGACCCAGCGCATTGCCCTGTTGAAGCTGACCCCGGAACTCCAGACCGCTGTTGAGAACCGCAGCCTTCCGGTAGAGATCGCGCGGAACGTCGGGCAGCTGCCTGCGCAGCAGCAGCAGGAGGCGGTCGAGGAAGCCCTCGAGAAGCGGGCTCGGACCAAGCAGCGTAAGCAGACCCAGACCGCCAAGGGTGCTAACGCCGTTAGCACCCCGGCTGCGGCCACCGCAGCCGACCCAGTGCAAGTGTCCCCGCCTTCAGGGGGCCTGCCCTCGTCCGTGGACGTCGAGAGTGCCGCCACCGAGACAACACACATCCCTCAGCCGACCAGTCCTAGGGTCCGGGAACCTTGGGACGACGGTCACAAGGTCGCCGACCTCGTCTTCGAGAAGATGGACCTCGCGCAGCGTGAGGTGCTCCTGGAGCGCCTTCTTGCCGCCCATGGCAACGACTAGCCTGGTACGGAACCGGCATGAGCCCGTGCAGGTTTCACTGCGCGGGCTCTCGCATGGCTTGGGTGCTAACGCCGTTAGCACCCAAGCCATGCGAGCGGGGGCGCCGCCGGCTGCGCCGCTGCTGGTGGGCGCCCGGGTGCTGGCCCGCCGCAAGCCGTCGGCCTAGCCCGCCGATTGCGTCTGCGGCGCCACCGCGTATGCGCGCGTACCCGGTCCTCCAACACGCACCGATCATCAGGATCAAGCACCATGCACGGCGAGCCGATGGCCATCGGCGGAACTTCCGCGGCGCAGCGCTAGAAACGGCGGGCGCTACTGCTGGTCAGCTCATCCGCTCCACAGCGTCCTTGGCCTCCTTGAGCCCTTCGCCGGTGAGCTGTCGATACACCTTGATGGCCTCGATCTTCTTACCCTGCCGGATCAGTTCATGCACCCGCTCCATGCCGGGTATCTGCGGCTCCTCCACACCGAGGTGGCCGAGCAGCAGATCCATCTTCCGCTCCAGACGGGCAAGCCGCCGCTCGACACTCACGATCTTCCCCGCCGGGGACGACAGAAAGAGCAGGACAACGAGCACAAGGGCGGCGGACAGCAGTACGGATTCCATGCTCGAACCCTATGGCTTTGCGACGGACGCCCTGTCGGTGGTTTGCACAGCGTTCCTCACGCCATCATCGCTGGTCGGCGGCGGCAGCCTCGTCTTCAACAGTGCGGCGGAACTTCCGCTTCGCAGCACTAGCACCAAGGCACCACACAACCGAGCCCGCCCGGCCATCCGGGCGGGTTCGACGCCTTTTGACGCGCTGGGGTGCTAACGCCGTTAGCACCCCAGCCGCCCAAGCAGCCAGCCTGACCGATCAGGCGGCGAAGCCGACCGTCGAATCCCTGGATCCCCCACCCCTCAGCGTTGGCTGACGATCAGCAGGCCGCTGGTCGTGGTATGGCGGCCAGTCAGGGACGGGGGCAGCAGCAGACCGCTGGGCGGTACGAACAGGCTGCTCTCCAGGGGTGCAGTGTTTTGGACAGGCTTAGTCAGGTGGTCGTCGGTGGACGGCTGGTCTTCCTTCCGAGGTTTGTCGGTCTGGGGTGCGCTGTACGTGGCGAGGACGAGCGCGAGGAGCAGGCCGGTGGAGCGGTTGCTGAGGATGTCGGCGGCCTTGAGGAGACGGCGGGAGCGGGCGACGGGTAGGGCGACGGCGACGCAGCAGGCCCTGTCAGGCAGCGGTAGGGAGACGGCGACGCAGTACCAGTCGTCGGAGTACTCCCGCTTGTCGAAGTGAGTGCCTTCCGGTCCGTAGCGGTCCAGGTCGTCGAAGAGCTGCAGGTGGTCGGTGATGGTTCGGCTGGTGAGCGGGATGGTGGGACGCCTGGACAGGTGCTCCTTGCGCGCGTCCTCGTCGAGCTGGGAGAGCAGGGCTTTGCCGACCGCACTCGCGTGCGCGGTATCGCAGAACTCTGCGGTGACGGTGACCTCGGGGGCTGTGGGGCCGAAGGCGGAATGGGGGACGACGATCTCGCCGTCGTCGTACGTGCTGACATAGACGGCGGCGCCGGTGTCCTCCATGAGCTGGTCGAGTACCGGTTTCAGGACGTCCTCGCCGCGGTCAATCCGCTCCAGCAGCGGACCGGGCTCCCATGTCCCGTCGGACAAACGCCGGGTGAGGCTGGTCTCGCTGAGCCAGACCAGCAGTTCCGCCGCAGCGGCCGTGGTGATGCCCGCGGTCGTCGCCACCACCTCGGTGGGGACGCCAGGGCCGGTTTCCCTGATCAGCTGGAGCACGTCCAGGATCCGCAGCGAGTCTTCCCACTGCCGCGGCGTGTGTCCGGGGTCAGTCGCCGCCGAGGGCGGGGCCCAGAGCGTGCCGAGCTGGAACCCGATCGCCGATTCGCCATATTGCTCGCCGCCTTCCCAGCGAGCACCGCCGCTGTTCACGGAACCCAGGGCCACCGAAGGGTTCTCGATGGAGGACGGTTCCTCGTCTGTCAGGACCTCCTGCGGGGCCAGGGGCCGCCGGCGCGCGCGCGGAACACCGGGCCGCAGTACAGCCAGTGCCTCGGCAACGGCGTCGGCGAACGCCGGGTCCTGCCACCTGGCCGCCCCCGTTGACCCAGACACCGCCGTGGCGGACTGCTCCGTGGCGCTGGGGACGGACCAGCCGTTCTCCTCCAGCAGACGCTGCGCATCACCGTGACCAAAGCGGGCCGCGTCCATCACCGCCGCGACGATGTCCTGCCCCCGGCCCGCCTGATCGTTGGCGACTGCCGCAGTTCGCCACAGCACGACGGCCATCCGGAACGCTGCCCCCGGATGCCGCTCAGCTCGGGCGCGCGTGAGCCAGGCTGCCGCGCGCTGCCAGTCCCCGGCGCGCAACGCCTTGCTCCCTAGGCGATAGCACGAGTTCGCGTGCCGACGCCGTGCGACCGCGCGCGGGCCGATCAGCAGTCCCCAGTTTCCGTCTGGGCGGTCCCAGTAGTCCTTCGGTCCCTTCAGTCCGGACAGTACGGCGGCGAACCCGTCCAGGGCGTACCCCGGACGAGGGCCTCGGCCGCTGTCATTCCTGCTCACGTCAGTCACCTGCGTCCTCTTCCCCGCGCCGGCTCTTCCTCTGGTGTGCTGGACGGATGTGGTCGTGGACTTCGTCCATCTCACGCAGATCCCTGGCTGCCTTGCTGCTCAGAGACCGGACCTGTTCGCGCGGGAGTCCCAGGTCGGTTGCGATGCTTTCCTCATCCTTTCCCTGAATCTGCGCTTCTGCGACGGTTTTACGCTTTGATCGCCTCATGTTCGCCAAGGCCGGGAGCACGATCTCCGTCGCGGGGTCGAGAGGCGTGAACACCTCGTGCCGGCGCACCACCCGCTCGTCGACGAGCGGCAGCAGATCGCAGTCGTCCAGCGGGCACTCGGGAGACCGATAGGAGTCGATGGCCAAGTTGCGTGCCACCTTCTTCATGTAGGGCAGAGGCGGGCAGCCCGGCCGGTTCCGACCTTCCAGCCAGACATGCAGCGTGTGCTCCAAAGCCTCCTGCACGATCTCCTCCCAGTAGTTGTGCAGGTCCGGGAACTCGTACCGCAGGAAGGCCAAGACCTTCTGCTGGTACTCCCCGAAGTGGGTCTCGAACAGACGGACCACCTCCCGTCGGCGGGGGAGGCCTCCGTCCGGTGAACCGCTTAGCACGAACCGTCCTCCTCCCGGCCTACGTCCGAGGGCAGGGCCGTTATCGCCCAGATCGTCAGCCGGCCGCCATCGGGCGGCTCGTAGCGGAGGACGACGGTCTTCGTAACGCTGCACGGCGTGCGCCGTGCCGGTGCGCCCACACCGCCCGCGGGCCGGCGGCGCGTCCTCCGCGTACGCAGGCCCGCAGCCCAGGGCCGGCCGGACACGGCAACCGCCGCGTGGACCAAGCCAGCCATGGCCGAGATGAACTCGGCCCAGTCCGGGGGTGTCAATTCAGGCTCCAGGTCTTCCTTCCGGGGACGACGCTCACTGCGCCACGTGACTACTACGGGGAGCCCCCACCGGAATTTCCCGTCGACCGAAGATGATCGAAACTGGCCGGAAGGACCTGCACTCCAGTCGCCAACGGCCCATTCCGCCGTGGTCAGGCCAACGCCCTCATCAGGATCGGGGGCACCTCGGATCGTTGCCCGGCCGAGTTTTACGACCGTAAAACTGCCGCCCTCGACGTTGATGCCGTGGTTCGTCACGACTGCGGCGACGTCGGCCTTTCGTTGAAGGGTGGCGCTTTGCCGGATATGCGTACGCGGTCGGACGTATACGGCAGGCTGGATCCGGCGGACCGGAGGGGTACGGCGGCCCGAGCTGGATGGCAGGCGCACGATGTGGAGGGGATGGACGTGGCGGACCACACACTGAGGGACTTGAAGGCGGCGCACGAGGGCTCGGTGGGCGTGCTGCTCGAGGACGGCACCGAGCCCGGCCCCGTGTACTTCGACGTGGGCAGCGGCGGGGAGATGCCGACGTCGACGGAGTGGCACGTCTATGACGGGCGGTTCGGCCGGCCCCGCGCCGCGGTGCTCCGCGGTGCGTGCTCGTGCGGCTGGCGGGGTCCGGCCCAGTACCCGCTGGACTGGACGACGCTCGGCGAGCTCCCCTTGTACGAGGCTGATGTCGACCTGGACGGCCCGATCGCGGACGTCGGCGCGCACCTAACGGTGATTCGGGACGCCAGCGTGCCCCTGCCCGAAACGCTCAGCGCGGTCCTGACCGAGCTGACCGGCCAGCTGAGCAACCTCTCGTTGGCGTCCCCACTGGTTGTGCTGAAGGCGTTGGCCGATCTCCAGTACCTCATCGCCGAGGTGGGGGAGGACGCGGCGAACGCCCTGCTCGACGAAGGAGTCCCGATTGACGAGGTGGCAACCGGGCTCGGAACGAGCGAGGCCGCGGCCCGCCGGTACGTGACGCGCTACCTCAGCCGCTGAACCAACTCCCACCCCAGAGCGACGGTGCGCCGGCCGCCGGGATGTCTAGCACCGTGGCGAGTTGAGCAGCGCGTTCGGTTCGCACGTTCCAAGGCCGCCTCCGTGGCCGGGCGGCCGACGGAAGGCGTAGCCACCCAGGCGACGGCCGGTTGTGACGGGCACTAGTGGTGCAGGGGCGGGGCTATGGTCCGTCGGGTGGGGGAGCGGTGCGTAGGCGTGCGCGACTTGACGGTGGAGTCGTCTGCTGTCGGTTGTTGGGGGTGCGTGAGGCGTGGGTGACTGGTTGTCGCGCAGCATTTGCATGGCCCCCTGTAGGGGCCGTGGGTGTGAAAGACGGTGTTTGCCGGGCGGGAGAGACGTCGCCGCAGGCGCCCGCCGTGCGGGATTTGCCGTGAAGGTCTGGTGAACTGTCCCGCCCCACGGGATCGCGCTTTCTCACAGGTCAGGGCCAGTGTCCCCTGTGGGGATGATCAGTGTCGCGAAGGTTCAGCCGGGGAATGCCTGGCGGTACTACGTACGGGGAGTAGCTTTCGGGGACGGCCGCCGCCCGGCTGGGAAGCCGATGAAGGACGCCCAGGAGGAAGCAGGTCTCCCGCCCGGGGTGTGGATGGGGTTGGGACTCGCTGCGCTCGGGCTCACCGCGGGCTCGGTGGTGACGGAGCGGCAGGCGGAGCTGCTGTTCGGGGAAGGCCGGCACCCGGACGCCGACCGCATTGAACGCGAGCGCCTGGACGAGGGCGCCGATCTGGAGACGGCGCGACGGGACACCGTCCTCGGGCAGCCGATCGAGGAGATCCAGCGGCGGAAGCAGACTCCGTTGCTCGCGTTCGACTTCGTGTTCCGTGCGCAGGCGTCCCTGATCGTGCTGTGGGCGCTGGGAGATGATCACACCCGGCGGGTCATCGAGCGGGCGCACGAGCGGGCCATCGCCACCGTGCTGCGCTGGCTGGAGGAGGAGGTCGCGGAGACCCGGTGGTCTTCAGGCCGGGAACGTGCGAAGGCCCCGGGCCTGGTCGTCGCGGCGTTCCGGCACTTCGACAACCGTGACGGGTTTCCCCTGCTTCATACGCACTGTCTGATCGCCAATCGGGTGCAGCGCCCGGACGGCTCCTGGTACGCGCTGGACACCCGCCGCCTCCTTCAGTATGTGGTGGCCGCCGGGACGCTCTACACCCTCACAATGACGACCGAGGTGTGTGAGGAGCTCGGGCTGGCGACCGTGCCCCGCGAGGTCACGCCGGGCCTGCGCCCGGTCATGGAGATAGCCGGGGTCGACTCAGAGCTGATCGACTGGTCCTCCACCCGCCGCCAGCGGATCGCAGACGCGCTGGAGGGCGTCACCGACGAGTACGTCGCCAAGCACGGGCGGCTGCCCGGCGAGCGCGCCCGCCACGGACTCGGCTGGTGGGCGGCGCAGGACACCCGCCCGGACAAGAAGACCCCGAAGCCCTTGGAGCAGCTGCGCGCGTGGTGGCGCGCTTCAGCGCTCTGGCGCTTCGGCGTGCGAATGATCGACGGGCTCCTGGAGCGGTGTCGGGCGGCCGGTGCGGCGATCCGGGCCCGGGTGAGCCCGCTGGTGGACACCGTGCTCGCCGCTGTCGACGTCGCCGCGGTCGTTTACACCGTCCGCAACGCCTTCGCCCGCCGCCATGTCCTGGCCGAAGCACGCCGGCATCTCCTGGAGACCATGCGCGGCCGCGTCTTTCCGCCAGGCCTGGACAACTACATCGCCGACAAGGCCCTGGACCGCCACTCGCGCCAGCTCACCGTGCCCCAGAAGGGCCGCCGGACCCCGGCGCCGGACCAGCTCACCTACACCGCCGACTTCGCCTGGCCCGCCCGCTGGTGGATCGCCGGTACAGACGGCAGGCCGCCGCGGGCGTCGACCCGGTACGAGCGGGCACAGGTCGCCAGCCTCGCTCTGCAGAACGCGATCCGCCTCGCTCGCACCGCACCCCCTCCGGTGCTGGACGGAGCGCCGGCCGCGACCGCGTCGGCCACCGCGCGCACCGACGACCACAACCACGACCAGGCGGCGGCCGCACCGCACGCCGTCGACCACCCCGGCCGGGACGCCGCCCTCACCCCAGTGCAGCAAGCCGCAGCCGTCCACGCCCACCAGCAGGCCGCGATGCCGGAGCTGCTGGAGGGACGCACGACCGATCCGGCGACGTGGATAAGCACGCCGGAGAACCTCGCCCGGTTCGCCGCCTTCAAGCGCGAGGCTGACGCCCGCCGCCGCGCCATCGCCGACCGGCCACAGCCCGAGCAGCAAGCCGACGCGGCCAGTCCCGCCAGCCAACAGCCGCACCAGCACCCCAGGCTGGCCCAGGGAAGAGGAGCGGCACAGCAGTGACGGACGCAGCCGGGAGAGAGCCCGGCCCGCCCGGCGGGACACAGCACGAAGTCGCCGGGCCACCTGCCGGGACGTGGCCGACGCTCACGTCCTGGAGGTGACGGAGAGGGGCGAGGGTGCAGGGACCAACACCACCCAAGTACGGAGGCCCCCATGGTTGACCCGGTCCCGCTGCACCTCTCGCCGGAGCGCTTGGAGCGTCTGGAGCAGCTCACCGACGCGATCCGGCTGCGGGCGGCGCTGTACGCGTCGCCAAAGCCGCCGCCGGTCCGGCGCCGCTCCAGGCAGTACCCCGGCGGCCGGCCGAACCCCTGGCGGGCCGCGCGTCTGCGCCGACGCCGCCAGAGGTGAGTGAACGACATCGTGCGCACCAGTGCGCACACCGACGATGCACGGCACTCCCGGCCACCGCACTGAGCCTCCGCCAACATGAAGTCGCAGGGCAAAAGGCTGGTGTGACCGGCTCTCGGGGTGCTCACGCTGGTTGTGGGCGACAGTCTGCGGCGTAGAACGTCTGGAGCCGTGAGCAGATCGGGCCGCCCCGCCGATCGCGGCGGCCTCGGAAGCGATCTTCGGAGCGCGGTCCTGTGGACAGAGGACGGTGCCGGGAGGGGAGAAATCACCCAAGGACGGCCGCCTTCCACGAGCGGGCCGGCGGTGTCGGGGGCGTGAACCACCGGCTCGCCGTGGCGACCACGACCCTGCCCCTGCTGATTCGCAACGGGGCCGATCGACCGGTGTGGTGAGTCGTCGGCCGCAGCGAGAACCGCCGGTCCCTGGCAGCACTGCCGAAGGCACGGTGAGCCCGACGGGGTGACAAGCTTCCGGCAGCGGCTTGCCCGCCAGCTGCCGGAGCCGGTCCAACAGGCTGGGCAAGCCCAAGGCGAGCCTGGGCAAGCCGTCCCCACAGCGGCTTCGGCTTGCCTCGGGCTCGGTGCGCACGTAGGGAGCACGGGGTCAGTGTCGGTGGCGCCAGTGCTGGTGAACCTTGAGGACTTCGTAGCTCCATGCGGTGTGCTGCCGGCTGCCGGCCGGGCATCTCCAGCCGAGCTGTTCGGCTACGGCCGGGAAGCGGGGGTGCATCTGGCGGTCCCCGACCGTGACGAGCGCGGACAGGAGAGGTTCTTCCTTTCGGCCGTCTTCGTCGACCAGCCACAGGAGCACGCATCGGTCGTCGGCATGGAGGCGGGGCAGGCCCGGCAGGCGTTTGTGGATCTGGGGCCAGGTGGTAGTGGAGCCGGCGCGGGCGGTCTGTTCCAGCAGGGGCCGCAATATGGTCGCGATTTCCCACAGCTGTCCGGTCTCCAGGAGCGCCGGATCATTCCTGTGGGACGGGCGGGACTTCACCACCGGAGCCGGAGCCGGAGCCGGAGCCGGGATGGGGGCTTGGGGCGGTGCGGAGGAACGCCGAGGTGCCGCAGACGGCGTGATCCTCCGGCGCGGCGGCCGGACAACAGCGGAGTCGCCCGCCCGGGCGACGTCCGGTCGCACTCTGGGTGCGGCGACTGTCTGCTTGGGCTGTGGTGGGACGGCTTTTGGGGGCGCTGCGGCGGCCTGGCGTCGTTCTTCCTCCTGCCACCGGCGGGAGCCCAGGATCCTCTTGAAGTCCTGCAGCTGTGCCCGCTGCTCGCGGGTCTCGCTCGGTGGAGCTCCGGCCGCCTGCTGCCATGCCAGGGCATACAGGTCGGCGGCGACCGCGACCGCATACCGGTCGATGGCCCGCTTCAGTTCAGTCAGAGTGTGGTTCAGCGTGCGGCGGACTGTGGCGATCTCCATCGCGGTCCTGGGGGCCTGGCCTGTGGTCCGGCGACGGAAGTCCGTTTGCCACGCCGAACCGCCGCTGAGCCGCACCCGGTTGTTCCCCAAGCCCATACTCCCCCCGAGCTGCACAACGGATCCCCAAACGGTCGGGCAAGCAGCAGCCCAGACGCAAGAGATCGGCCAGCCAAGAACCCTGCGTTCCCCTCCGCAGCGTCACCTGCGGGAAGGCTGGGCAAGCCGTCCCGAACGGAGGCTTGCCCGCCCCGGCCCGAGCACGCCGGAGACAGCGGCGTCGGCCATGGTCCGCCTGGGGCTTCTCGGGAAGCCGTGGCTGACCGACGGCTGGTGACCGATTCGGAGTTGCACGGGTCGGTCACGACGTTGACGTGCTGTTTGACCGACCACAGGAGACGGATCGGTCACGCGCAGTCCGGCGACCGGGCATCGGTCACGTGCCCGGTGGGCAAGCCCCTCCGCACGAATGGCTTGCCCAGGGGCGCCCGGACCGCAGGGCGGCATGCTTCCCAAGGTCGTGGCGTCACCGTCTGGGAAGCGGCAGCCCGGAGCCGGCCCACACCCCCTAGCCGGCCGTACACCGGAGGCATGAGACGAAACAAGCAGGAGAACCCGGCCGAGCTCGGACAGAGCGATCCGGGCGACATGTGGCACGCCCTGGCACGCCTTCATGCGTCCCACCCCGAACCGGTCGGTCGCCTCGTGCCGTTCGAGCGACCGGCTGCGCTGCTGTCCCTCACCGAGCCGGACGACCTCCTCTTCACCGCACGGGTGGAGCTGTCCGGGGCAGAGACGATGGGCCACCTCCAAGACCTCATCCGCACGGTCACCCACGGCATCACCACGCAACTCGGCTACGCCAGCCCCGGGATCGCGCTCGAGGTCCTGGTCGGCAAATGCCGCGAACTCGCGCTGCACCCAGCCCACGTCGACGGCCTCGCCGGGCTCCTGCGCCACGCCGTCAACACCATCGGTGCCCGCAGCACCCCCGGCGACGGCAGGTGCTTCCACTGTGACGGGACCGGGCTTGCCCGCCCCCTGTGGGAGCCGGCTGTCGGGCAAGCCTGAACGGGGGCTGGGCAAGCTCCCTGCGAGGGCGGCTTGCCCAGGCTTCTGGCTACAGCCCCACCCGCCCCGGGCGCAGGACGTCGGCGTAGATCCGGGCCCGGACACCGGGCTCGCCAGGATCCCGGCGTACGGAGGCGATGCCCGAGGTCGCCCAACGCTCTTCCAGCGTGGCCATGACGGCCCGGACTGTGTCTTCGTCCCCGCCGGTGATGTCCAGCACCACCAGGCCGGGCTCCGCGATGTGCTTCTCGTCGATCGGCTTCATGACCGCTGCGACGGCGCGGGAACCGAGACGGTTCGCCGACGGCCTCGGCTCCACTCGCACGAGGGAGTGGGATCTGGCGCCGGCCGCGGGCATCGTCCGGCAGGACGCTCTCGTGCTGTCGGGGTGCGGCCCCCGTCGCGGCCCCTGTGGCCAGGGCCGCACCCCGTACTGCTGAACGTACCTCGCGGCCGAAGACGCCAGTGCAGCTGTCCGCGAGCTGCTGCCTTCGGCGTGCGTCACCCGTTCGCGCGCGGCCGGGTGCCGGTGGGGAGTGACGGGAACAGGCTGGGCGCATGGCTGCCAAGCTGACCGTCTACCCGCCCGACGAGCAGGGCTGGCGCCGGGTGCGCTACGACGGCGTCGCCATCGGGGTCGCGCACCGCCCGTCCGACATCCGTGTCTTCCTCGCCGACGCCGGGCTGGAGAACGCCGAGGACGTAGACCTCACCGACCCCGGCTTCGTGGAATGGCGAGGCGCCAGCCCCGAAGCATGGGATCCCACCCGCTGACCCCACGAACCCGCCCCGGCCGGACCGCGATCAGGAGGCCCGCGCCCCGGTGAGTGAGAACCGCTGTCCAGCCCAGTGAGTGACGAATTCCGTAGTCACCGCTAACCTCCCCGTCCCAGGTCAGAAGGACCAAGACCGGCTGGTGAGTCCGCTGGCAGGACGAAGCCCCGGCACGCGGGCGACGAGCGCGCTGCCGGGGCCGTATCGGGCCCGGCAGCGCGCTCGTTGATGCACCGGGACGCACACCCTCCCGGAGTCTCCGAGCTTCCAGGAGCGGGCCCATGGGCGGCCCTGACGCCTGATGCACGAGTGCCCGCTCCGACCTCCCCGCGCGGAGCCGGCACGCACCGCACCGCGGCGGTGTCTGTGCCAGGCGTCAGGGAGCCCTTCTAGGCGATCCCGATCAACGGCACGCCGAAGCCGGCCGACTCAAGGGCCTGGGAAACATGGGGGGATACATCGGGGGAACCCAGAGGGGGATGCATGGAGGGAACCCAAAGGGGGATGCGTGGGGGAAGGTGTAACGCCGGAGTCCTCCCGTTCTCGCAGCTCACAGGGCCCGTGGTGAGGTCTGGTTACTCAGACATTAGGTCTGGGAGGGGGTAAGAGGGTGTCGGGCGAGGTTGGTGCTGAGATCGAGTTGGGCTGGTCGAAGGAGACGGGCAGCGTTGGGGGAGGGCTCGGAACGGGGGCGGGGCGTGATGGTGGGGGTTGTACCGGAAGGGTGCTGGACAGTTGTCTGTAGGGGTGCACTAGGCGGGGGACCGTAGGTGTGACCGGAGGTGGGACCCCCCGAATTCGATGATCTTCCGTTTGCCCAGGTCAATGGCCGTGGGCAAGCCCCTTTCGGAAAACGACACCTCTAATTCGTTAGTAATTAGAGGTTCTGGATCTCTGAGGGGCCCGGGGCGGCGTTGTCCAGCCCGGGGCAGGACGTGTGTGGTCCGGTCGGTGCCGTGGTGACCCCTACGACACCTCCGATCGTGCGAGGTCTTTGAAAAGACTGGTGGCGCTGGGCGCCGGCCGGTCCTCGCACGTTCTGCCCCCACGGGCCTGTCGGGTTCGGGATCCTCGTTGGATGAGCTGCCGCACGGTGACGCGTTCTTCCTCACGAGCTTCGAGCTCTGGACACGGCGTGCGCCCGTGCGGCCTTGCGGTGCCGCGCACGGCTGATGAGGTGGCGGACCTTGGAGTCCTGGAATTAGTGCGCCGTGCGGCCCCGTGTGCTCGTCTTCGAGAACAGCACTGGCGAAGGGGCGGGATTCATGGATGTGTTCTGCGGGATCGACTGGGCGGAGGGGCATCACGACGTCGCGCTCGTCGACGGCGCCGGCAAGCTGCTGGCCAAGTGCCGCATCGGCGATGATCTGGACGGCTACCGCCTGCTGCTGGACCTCCTGGCGGAGCACGGCGACACCGCGGAGGCGCCGATCCCGGTGGCCATCGAGACCAGCCGCGGCCTGCTGGTCGCCACGCTGCGGCAGGGTCCCCGGCAGATCTTCGCGGTCAACCCGATGGCGGCCTCTCGCTACCGAGACCGCCACGGGGTGAGTCGCAAGAAGTCCGACCCTGGCGACGCGCTCGTGCTCGCCAACATCATCCGCACGGACATGCCGATGCACCGGCCGCTGGCGGCCGACACCGACCTGGCCCAGGCGGTGGCTGTCCTGGCCCGAGCTCAGCAGGACGCGGTCTGGAGCCGCCAGCAGCTCTGCAACCAGCTGCGTTCGCTGCTGCGCGAGTACTTCCCGGCGTTCCTGGAGGCGTTCAAGGACAAGCAGGGCGGTCTGGCCCGCGCCGACGCGCGCCGGGTCCTGGCGGTGGCACCGACGCCCGCGCTGGCCGCCAAGCTGCCGCTCTGGCGCCTGACGGCCATGATGAAGCGGGCTGGCCGGCGCAGGAACATCGAGGCCGATGCCGAGCGTCTGCAGCAGCTTTTCCGCCGCGAGGCCCCGCACCAGGTCCCGCTGGTTGAAGAAGCGATGGGCAAGCAGGCCGCGGCGCTGCTGCTGCAGCTGGACGCCGCCTGCGAAGCGGTCGCCGACCTTGGCCAGGCCACAGAGGAAGCCTTCCGAGCTCATCCCGATGCCTCGATCATGCTGAGCTTTCCCGGCATCGGCTCCCAGATCGGCGCGCGGATCCTGGCGGAGATCGGGGACGACCGGACGCGGTTCGCCACTGCCGGAGGGTTGAAGGCATACGCGGGCGCGGCCCCCATCACCCGGGCCTCTGGCAAACGGCACTACGTCGGGCGCCGGTTCGTCAAGAACAACCGGCTCAACCACGTCGGCCATCTCTGGGCCTTCGCTTCCCTCGGCTGCTCGGCCGGTGCTGACGCTCACTACCGGCGCCGACGGACCACTGGGGACTGGCACATGCAGGCACTGCGGCACCTGTTCAACCGGATGCTCGGGCAGCTGCACCACTGCCTCCTGGCACGCGTCCCCTTCGATGAAGCGGTCGCGTTTCCCCCTCCTGCTGCCGCAGGGTGATCACTGAGATCTCTCCATGACAGGCTGTCCTTCCTGAGCACCGAGGGGGAGCAATGGCAGATGTCGGTGGATGGATCTGGGAGCGCAACCTGCGGTCGTTCCTGGAGTTGCTGTCGCACTATGTGGGCTACGGGTTCGATGCCACCGACTGGGAGACGGTTGCCCTGGCGGTCGAGGCGACCGACGATGAGCAGCCCGACGGCTGGTACTCGTATCCCTTGGTCGGTGAGGACCGGCAAGTCGAGGTTCGGCTTGCCCGCGCGGTCGGCGGCGACGAGCTCATGGTGACCGTGAACGGAACTCTGACGCCCGAACTGGAAGTCCGGGCGGACACACTGCTGGCGGCATTCTCAGCTGGCTGACCAAGGTCAACTTGCCCTGTTAGCCACATGAGGTGTCTTTCCACGCGACAGCCGAGAGAAGATGTCATCCGTATCCCGGGGCCGGCGGCCGCGCGGAGGGCTCGCAGCCGAAGGCGTCCTGCCGCACACGCCGCCCATGTACCGCCAGCTGTCCGCGCAGCTGGCCCAGGCCCGGAGAGAAGGCCGCTTCCCCGACCTGATCGACACCGTCCGCGAAGTCCACGTCCCTCCCGCCTCGCCGGATGCGGACGCGTTCGTCGCCGAGATGCCCGGCTGGTTCCGCCTGGACCGCACCACGGGCCAGAAGCAGGCCCTGTACGTCGCAGCCGAGAAGGACACCCACCGCCAGCAGCTGACCCAAGCGGGCCCTGGTCGAAGACAGCGGCATGAAATCCGCTGAGGAGCCCCGAGACCACCCCCGTTGGGCGCGCATCACCCAAGAGGAACAGTGCACGACCGAGGTCGCGGCTACGCCTGGTACTCGTCTTCGGTGCGTGTGGTGTGGTTGGGGCCGGGGTGGGCGACCCCGGGGACCATGGGGTGGGTGTAGTCGAGTTGGATGGTGCTGAAGGCGTCGTCCGGCAAGGGGGCGGTGTCGTTGTCGGCGATGATGAGCTGGAGGCGCGAGCCGTAGGCGTCGGTCAGGGCTTTGAAGCGGCTGTAGATCCGTCGGCCTCGTTCCCGGTCGTCGGGGTTGCTGCCGAGCGCTTTGCGGGGGGAGTCGATGATGAGGATCGACGGGACGAGGATGTCGGGGTGGGTGAGTCCGCACTCCAGGAGTGCGAGGTGGTAGGCGATGTTGACGCCTGCTTGGAGAGCGCCGCCTGACGCCTGGAGGCTTTCGAAGGGTGTGTTGTCGACCACCGGCAGGTACGTTCCCGGGTCGATGACGGCCGACTGCTCCCAGGGCAGGTTCAGCTCCATCAGGGTCGTGGTGAAACGACTGCTGAGGTCGCCGACAAGGGATCGTCTGGCGTCGCTTTCTGCTCTGCGTACCTTGAGCTCGGCGTTGGCGTCTTTGCGTCGCGCGGTGATGTTCTTGGCGGCTTGCGCGATGGTCCGTACGCGCGCCCACGAATCGCGCAGGTGTAGGACGGCGTCGATCCCGCCGTTGAGGGCGGCGACGCGAGCACTGGCGTCCGAGATGGCGTCGAACCGCGGGGCGACGACGTCGCGTGTCTGGGCATCGAGCTGCCGGCGCAGATTGGTGGCGAGGAACTCGGCATCAGAGGATCGGTCACGGGCCCTGCGCAGGACCTCGGCGTCCGCTCGCATCAGCTCACGCGCGTCCTGCAGCTGCTGCTCCAGCGCGCTGCGCGCTTCCCGGACGGCTGCCGGGTCCACATCCTCCTCGGCGGGATCAGCTTGGAGGCAGACGGTGCAGTGATCTTCCGGGACAGGCCGCGCTTCGAGGCGTTGCGCGCAGCGCGGGCAGACCACGAAGTGGAAGGGGGAGAGCTGGTCGATCGCGGTTGCGGAGCGTTCGAGGCGCCGCAGGTCGAGTTCGACCTGGGCGACGACGGACTCACGGGCCTCGACCAGTTCCCGGGCAGCGAGCACCTCCTGGGTGGCAGCCGTCGCTGCCTGCACGGCCGCCCGCAGTTCCCCGCGCAGGACGGCGTCTGCGGCACTGGTCTCCGAGAGCTCGGTGCGCAGTGTGCGCAGCGTGGTCTCGGCGTTGTGCAGCATGTCGCGCAGGCCGGCCAGCTCGGTGCGTAGTTCGTCGTCGGTCCGGGGGTCCGTAGCCCTGAGTGCCTGTGTCTGAACCCCTGTACCGGCTAGCCTGGGGGCCTAGGCTTGGCTGATGTCGAAGGACGCCAACAAGGCTATGGAGAGGGCTTGTCGGGCTTGTGGTGACCGGCTACGACCGGGCGCCAGGCCAGACGCGGTGTTCTGCTCGGCGACGTGTCGTTCCAGGCAGTGGCGGGTTGAGCGGCGGTTGCGCCGACGCCTTGCCGCCGTCCAGAGCGGGGTCGGTGAGGGTAAGTGCCGCGAGTGCGGGGCCCGCTGGGTCGCGGGGGTGGACCGGCGATTCGCGGCCGTGTATTGCTCGCCGAAGTGCAAGGTGAGGGCTTGGCGCCGGCGGAACGATCCGTTCGCGGACCGGTCACAGTAACCGCAGCGCGAACGCATCAGATGTCCAAGTTCGGTCAGTTGCAGGTAATCTGCGGTCCTTCATTGCGATCTTCCCATTTGCGGTCTGACTCTCGGTGACGAGCGGGCTTTGTTCCGTCACGGCAGAAAGATGGCCGTGCCATGGCCCGCGCTGGGTGGTGACACACCATGCCCGAGGACAACGAGAAGATCGGAAGCGTCAGCCCGTCACGATACGAACAGATCGTGGCCGAGCTCCGCGAAGTCGTCGACCAGCAGACTCGGGGCCAGTTCACGATCGGTGACCGCGCCTTGGAGATCGAACCCTCCCGCCCGCGCGACGGCTCCCGGCCCGAGGCCGGATGGACCGTCAAGGAGTCGCTGACGCGGCTCGCCGAGGACATCGGCCTCAAATACAGCACCGTCAACAACGCCCGCTGGGTCTCATCCCGCTGGCCCAAGGAGCACCGGCAGCCCGGCGTTTCCTTCACCGTCTACCGGATCCTGGCCAGCCTCGAGGACGAGGACGAACGATTCGCGGCCGTGAAACAGCCGCCCGAGGGCAAAACCCGATGGACCGCCGACGACGCCAGCCGAGTGCTCGGCTGGCAGGTCGAGAACCCGGTCTCCAAGCAGGAGAAGATCAGCGCCATCCACGCCCTCGCCCAGGACGAAGAAGTCGCCGCAGTGGTCACCACCGACCTGCTGCGCCGGCCCACAGTCTCAGCACACGTCGCCGTCGAGGACCGGGTCAGGGTGGTCGAGGAGTTCACCCGCGACGAGACCGTCGCCGCGACCGTGACAACCGGCCTGCTGCGGCGCCCGGACGTCGCATTCAAGGCCATGAGCGACGACACCGCCCGCCACCAGGTCAACCACGCCCAAGTCGAACGCGGCCGCCAGGCCCGCGAGCACTTCGAACGGACCAGCCCCATCGCGCCGGCGGTCAAGCAGGTCAACCGAACGGTCGAGTTCCTCGACCTGGTCACCGCTTGCCACTCCTTCGTAGCAGCCTCCGGACGGGCGGTCCCGGGCCTGCGGGACCGCCAGCTGACCGAGGACGAACAGGCGATCGTCCACCAGAACATCGCCAAGGTCAGGGCCACCCTCGACTGGATCGAGAACGCAGTCGACACCGGCAAGGTCGACATGGACGACGAGCTCGCCGCCCTCCTCCGAGGCCAGTAGCCATGCCCCGCGCCTCACGGCGCCGGGGCGACGCCGCTCTGCGGCACGCCGACACGGTCCGATTCGTGCTCTTCGAAGCACGCCCCGCCGGACTCCTCTTCCACCAGCTCACCCGCGCCAGCGACCTCACCCCCAGCCAGGTGAGAGCCGGACTGGCCGCCCTCCGAGACGTCATCGCAGACCAGGGCTGGCCCCCGCTGATCTGGACCAGGGCCGACGGCTACCAGCTCGGAGCCGAACGAGCCGCCCTGGAGGCATACGAACGAAAGGTGATCAAGGAGAAGCTCACCGAGTTCCGCCGGTTCATCACCGGCACCGTCGCACCCCACGCCGCCAGCCACCCCGGTGACAAGTGGGTCCGCCACATCACCGCCCAGCTCAACTCCATCGAATCCACCCTCGACCTCGTCAACAGCTACTGACCCCCCGCTGCCCGGGGCCCGGCCGAAGGCCGGGCCCCGGGCAGCACCGCTTGAAGGCCCGCCACCATGCGCCGACGCCGCTACCCCTCCGACACCACCGACGCCGAATGGGCCCTGCTCGAACCCCTTCTCCCAGTCCCGGCCTGCGAGACACCCACCGGCGGCCGGCCCGAGAAGCACCACCGCCGCGAGATCGTCGACGCCATCCGCTACGTCGTCGACACCGGCTGCAAATGGCGGGCCTTGCCGGCGGACTACCCGCCCTTTCTGTGGAATCAAAGATGTCAAGCGGTGTGCTTGTGGATCACGCCGAGGTAGAGGTGTTCAGGATGGGGCACGTGGTCGTCACGGCCAGGCGTGAAGAACACCGCGCAGACGTTGGCGGGTTGGGTCAGGATGCTGGATTGCTCTCCGAACGTGAGGCGGTCGTTGATGTCGTGGCGGCAGTCGACTGCGTCAAGGCCAGCGATCAGGTCTTCTCGGAGCACTGTGGACGGGTAGGACTCTGAGTCTGGCAAGACTAGGGGCGGCAACATGGTTGTCGAGCCTGGCCGGAGACTGATCGAGATTCCGCTTACAAGGCGTTGGGTGATGGACAGCTCCAGGCCGTTCCAGGCGTGGGGGTAGCCGTCAATGTCCGGTCTCATCCGGATGGCGGGGTGTGGGCGTCCTGGACCCAGGAGATCCTCGGCCTGGGTCAGGGACATGCCGCAGTGAAGCGGTCCGATACGGCCGGTCCGGGCGAAGTCGACGAGCACGTTCATCAAGGTCACGACGGTGACTCTGGCATCTTCTCGTGCTGGCCCACACCTGGATAAAGTTCGAAGGGTCCTCAGCACGGCTCACCGGGCCGGCACGATCGCGTGCGGGTGGTGAGGTCGATGACCGGCAGCAGAGTCGCAGTCGCGGGGGCGCCGATCTGGCTCGGTGTCGGCCCTGCGGGGGTAGGAACGTCGGCGAGTCGTTCGAGGAGCTTGTCGAGGGCGGTCTGCCCGTCGTCGACGGCGGCGCGTTCATCGTCGGTGAGCGGGATATTGGCCAGCATCTTCTGCAGGTTGTCTTTCGCCTCAAGCAGTTGGCCCTTGCTGGATACCTTCGGGGTGTAGAAGTCGCAGCGTGCGCAGGCCATGCGGTGCTGGCACTGCTCGAAGAAGGTGTAGGTGCACCAGCCGTGGCCGAGGTCGTAGTACTGCCAGGGTTCACCGCTGGCGGCGGCGCCGGAGGTGACCGCGTCGCGGTCGACGAGGACTTCGATGGTGCGTACGTTTCTGGCGAAGTAGCCGGCGTCGTTGTAAGCCCTGGCTAGGGTGTTCGGGGTGAGCTTCGCGTAGTGCGTGGTTGCCTCGGGAGTGCGGTGGCCCAGCCATTCCTGCAGCTCAAAGAGGGTCATGGGCTCCTTGGCGTTGTAGAGCTGGCTGGCGATCGTGGACCGGGCACGGTGGCTGGTGATGTTGCCGCGGACATCGGCGTTGGGGACGCCGGCCTTGCGGCAGAGCATCGGGATGATCGCCGTGTTGATGTAGTGCTTTGCGACCCGGCGGGCGCGGTGGGCGAACAGGAAGTCGGCGTACTCGTTGGTCTTGCGGTCGAGCATCGGCGGCTGAGCGGGTCTGACAGACTGCCATGCTTCGATGGCCTGGCCCAGGAGTGGATCGACGGGTTTGGTGAACGCGGTACCGGTTTTGTGGGTCGGCACGTTCAGCAGGCAGACGGCGTCGCGAGCGAGGACCTCTCCGGAGTCGCCGGGGATGGGCAGGCCGTCGTGCTGCCATCGGATGCAGCCGACCAGGAGGCGGGCGATCTCGTCGCTGCGTTGGCCGGCGAACAGCCAGGTCAGCGTGATTGCCCGGATCAGCTCGGCAGGATAGGTGCGGCCGTCCGCGGTCGGCAGGTCGCCGGGCTCGAGGTTCAGGCCCGCCCAGAGCAGCTTGGCCCAGATGTCATCGGCGATCACCCGCGGGTCCGGGCCCATCAGGGCTCGGACGCTTCGTGGCGTTCTCAGGGCATGGGCGGGGTCGAACCTGCGCGGGATCAGTTCCCATTCGTGCAGGTCACGGAAAAATGCGCGGGGCACTTTGAGATAGCCGGACTTCGTCTGCGGCGTGAGCGGTTTGCCCAGGCGGTTCTGCGACTGCATGCCGCGGGTCCACTGGGAGAAGTCTCCGACGCTCATGCGGTCCACGGCTGCGACCCAGGACGCGCACGTCTGTCGGGTCCACTGGCGGGGCTCGGTGATCTCGGGGTGCTCGGCGGCCAGCCAGCGACCGATCTTGGCGAGCACGCTGCGGTAGCCGCTGCGGATCTTCGGAGTCAGCGTAGATGTCGCGTACCAATGCTCGACCGAAGCCGCCCAGGCAGCCGGGACGCCCTCCATCGCGGCCGGTCCGGCCTCCTGCCGTGACGGCGGCGGGTCCGCGTGGCCGAGTGCCGCGACCGCCCGCTGGATGCCGTAGAAATCCTTGCCCCACTGTCCGCTCATCGCCGGATGGACGCGCAGTGCGGCCAGGGCCTCGGTAGACAGGTCCTCCAGTAGCGGACTGCGGTTCAGCAGCAGCGTCTGGCAGATCACCGCGGCCAGCTTGTCGGCGTCACGGCGATAGCCCCAGTCGGCCAGAACCGTGCAGATCCGCCGGACGGCATCGTCGACGGGATCGTCCCCGAACACCCGGGTGGCCAGGGTCGGCCGCTGGAAGCGGCCGAGCCGATCGAAGGCGGTGAACTCGCCGAGCAAGTAGGCAAGAGCGATCACGAACGGCCGGGAGTTGGGGCCGATCTGTCCGCCCCAGGAGCGTCGGAAGTCGGTGCCGCTGGTGTCCACCAGTTCCACCCAGTCGTCTGCCGACCAGCCCCAGAAGGCCCGGCGAAGCTCGCCGCAGCGGATCAGCACGAGCCCGGCCGCGTCCCGCGCGAACCGCCGCTGGTGATGGTCGTCCGGCGGCCAGTGCAGGCCGGCGAGAGCGTCCGCCAACGGCCGCACCAACCGCGCGATCGGCCGCAGAGGCATCGCGTCGAGGACGAGGCCGTCACGCCGGAGCTGATCGATGCTGAGTGTCAGGAGCACGTCCGACTCGGCCTCGGTGAGCAGGCCGCGACGGTCATAGTGTGCAAGGTCGACGGACCATGCCCAGGTCGGACGGCTTGTCGGCCCAGCCGTTCTCGGTTGGGCGGTCACTCGGCGACCACCTTCGAGGGATGGGCGCCTCGGGTCAGCATGTCCACGCGCCAGGAATGGATCTGCTGCATGCCCCGGTTCAGTTTCTCCGCCAGGTCGCGGCCCGAGAGATGGATGTAGGTCAGCGTTGATTCGGTGCTGCGATGACCGGCGAAGGAGGCGATGGCGTGCAGTTCCCAGCCCATTCTGGCCAGGTCGGTCAAGCACAGATGCCGTGTGGTGTGGGTCGAGAACCGCGGCAGGTCGGCGGCGAGCGCGACGCGCCGGATCACCTTCGACCACGTCCACAGGGTCAGCGGCTGGCCGTAGTTGCGGCGTGACTCGGACAAGAACAGCGGCCCGCGGGCCCGGCTGATTGTGGCCCGATGCGTGAGGTAGTCGGATAGCAGGACGCCGGTCGCCGCCGAGTAGGGGACGACCCGTTCGCGCCGGGTCTTCGTCGTCTCGGCCCGAATCCGGAGGGTCCGGTGAGCTGGGTCAAGGTCGTCGGTCCGCAGCGAGCACAGTTCCTCGCGCCGCAGGGCCGCGTCATAGGCGAGAGCGAGCATGACCCGGTTGCGTACGGGCTCTTCACGCGCGACGGCCAGCAGGTCGAGCCACTGCTGTTCGCCCGGAATCCAAGGCAGCTTCGTAAGCCGGGGCACCAGCCCGCGCTGGTGGCCGCCGAAGTTCCTGCTGGGCGTGTAGCGACCGCGGCCGACCGGGTTCGATTCCCGCAGGCCTTCCTCGATGAGGTAGTCGTAGAACAGCCGAACCGGCACCAGCCGCTGCTGCAGCGTCGCATTCGCCAGACCGGCCCCGGAGTCCAGAGCGACGACGTTGCCTCCTCGTCGGCTCGGCCGCGAGCTCAGCTCCTTCACGAAGGCCGCCACGTGCAGACGCTTCGCGGCGACCGGGTCGATTCCGTCCCGCTCGCAGACCAGCAGGTACTCGGCGAGTCCCCGCGCGTACGCGTCGATCGTCCGGGGAGCCCGTCCGAGATCTGTCCACACTCGCAGCCACTCGGCCGCCCGCTCATGCCGGCTCAGAACCGGCCACTTCTCCTCCAGGACCACTGCGCTGCCCAACGGGTCTCCTCAGAACGTGGGGACGCCGCAGGATACGAGCTGCATCCTGCGGCGCGTGATTCCACGTAACTAATAGGAACACGGTTTACGGCTACTTCGCCAAATGGGCAGACGAGGGCGTGTTCGCTCAGCTCAACGGCCTGCTCAGGCAACTCCTGCGGGAGAAGGAAGGCCGGGACGCCGAGCCATCGGCCTGTGTGATCGACGCCCAGAGCGTCAAGACCTCCACCAGCGTCCACGCCTCCAGCCAGGGCATCGACGCGGGGAAGAAGATCGTCGGCAGAAAGCGGAGCATTGTCACCGACACGCTCGGCCTCTTGCTCGCGGTGCTGGTTACCGCGGCGAGCGTGCAGGACTCTATCGCCGGCACCCGGCTCCTGGACCAGGTCGCCGCCGACCACCCCGGGATCCACAAAGTGTGGGTCGACGGCGGCTACCGCCAGCACCTCGTCGAGCACGCGGCTGCCCTTGGCATCGATATGGAGATCACCGCCCGCATCCCCGGGACCAGGGGCTTCACCCCGATTCCCAAGCGGTGGGCGGTTGAGCGGACCTACGGCTGGCTCATGCTCCACCGGCGCCTGGCCCGCGACTACGAAGCCCTTCCCGCCCGCTCCGAAGCCGTGATCCACATCGCCATGACCGACCTTATGGCCCGCCGCCTCACCGGCGAGAGCACCATCTCCTGGCGCGAACCGAAGAAGGCCGCCAAACACACCATTCCGGGATGAAACATCGGACGAAAACGGCCCCTAAGCCGGGATCGCTGTCCGTGACTCCCCTCGTGGGAGTTACGGAGGGGCGACTCCGAGCGGAGTCGCCCCTCCGTTTACGGATCTGGTCGAAACCTCAGTCGGTACACACCCATACCTCGCCGGAGAGGGATGAACTGTCGGAACTGCTGCCACCGTTACGGATGTTCCAGACGTTGTTCCAGTTCTCATCGTAAAAGCGGGCGTAGACAGACATGTTGTTGTCGTAGGAGTAGACGCGGTTCCTGAGTCCGTAATCTGCGAGATACCAGCACGTGCCACGGCTGCCAGTTTCGAACTGCATGCCCCTGAAGCCGGTGCTGCTGTACAGGCACAGTTTACCGGCATCGCACGGCTCGGCGGCAGATGCTGCGGGAGCGAGCGCGACGCCGACCGCTGTCAACGCCAGCGTAGCGATAGCGGTTGCTGTCTTTCGCCACATGATGATCACTTCTTCCACTCGGGAGGTATCCGTCACGTCGCTTTCCATATCCGCGACTTGACGAGTATTTGGGTGTTGATGTACTCACGTGTTGATCAGAAGTTCTTCTTGTTGAGGATGTAACGGGCATGCGGAGCGCCGAAGTAACCGCGCACGATGTTGCGGCTAGCGCTGGCGTCTGCGGAAGCTCACCGCGAGAGCGGCCTTACGGATCCACGTCATGCTGAGCCCCTTCGTTGAGGTGGGGTGCGCCCCACCTGGCATGGAAACTTATGTTTGTTCGAATGTGGAATCCCCGTTTCCCTCGGCCTGGTTCTTCGGCCGGGAGGAGAAGACCTCAGCAGTCTGCCCTGGTGCGGCGGGAAGGTCGTGAGCACTGGGTCCACAACTTCCTTAGCACTGAGTCCACTTGGATGCGTGGGCTTGGAGGCTTGGTGGCGGTGGTCCTTGGGTGTGGTGCCGTAGGCGTTGCGATGGGCACGGCTGAAGTCGGCGGCGCGGGGAAACCCCCATCGTGCGGCGATGGCGTGGATGGGCGTGGTGCGCAGGGCAGGGTCTGCGAGGTCTCGGCGGGCGGCCTCTAAACGTTGGTGGCGTATCTGGGCGGCGACGGTGGCGCCTTCGGCCTGGAAGATTTGGTGAAGGTAACTGGTGGAGATGTGGTGTGCGACGGCGATGCCGGCTGGAGTCAGTTGCGGGTCGTGCAGGTGTTGGCGGATGAATGCCTGGATGCGCAGGGCAAGGGCCCGCCGGTGAGTCTCGGGCGGCAGGGATCCGTCCGCGCTGAGGATGTGGGCGAAGAGTGCGGCCACCAGATCGGTCAGGACTGTTCCCAGGCGGGGTCCATCGCAGGGCTGGTAGGCACTGGTGTCTTTGGATAACTCGGTGAGGAAGTGCGCGAGCAGGCCGCCGATCCCTTCTCGTCCTTCCACCCGGCATCCGATCAGCCTGCTTGCACCGCCGCGGGGCAGCGGTAGGAGCGCCTTGGGGATCTCAAGACCCACTGTTGTGATCACCTCGCCGCTGGCGTGGATCTCCCACGGCCGGGAAGAGTCGTTCCAGTACAGATCGTGCGGACTGTAGTGGACTTCTCGGTTCTTGCCCCAGGTGACAGAACCGCTCCCGCGCAGCAGCAGCGAGAGGTGGTACACCTCCGGATCAGACTGGCGGATCAGCTTGGGCGTCCGCCGAAAGACAAGCGGCTGGAACGTAGCCGGCCACACGGACACGGCGCCGAGGTCCAGCACACGCTGCGTGGCCCGGTAGTCATCGGCATGGTCGCTGCTGAGGCGCATGGGCGCGCGGGTCCGGCCCATGCGCTCCTGCCAGTAGTCGAACCGGCTCTCAGCATCCACATCGACACTTCGGAACATCATTTCGTTCAACATCAATACATTCCCGCCCTCTTGAGTCCCTACCGCGCGTACATCGCATTCTCTAGCGCGCGGTGCTGCCGGGAGGAGGGGGCGCTCCTGCGCAGGCGCCGGATCCGGCCACTCGTCCCGCTGATCCCCAGCCCGGGCTCAGCGGGACGACGGCGTGAAGGTCGCGTCGGCGACTCCGCACCACGGCACCGTCGCCACCGGCCAGACCTGGCCCAGGGTCTCGGCGTGCTCCGCCGCTCGTGCGCCTTTCCCCTTTCGGTTCGCGCCCTGGTCTCCCTTCTCGATTCCGTGGGCGGATACAGGAGCGCGGTCACGCGTGGTGTGACTGGTGCAAGGACGACTTCCCCGCGTCCGCTGTGGTGTGGACCGCGTGAAGCCCCTCGCCGTCGGCGGGACGGACACAGACGGCAATGTTCAAGTGCTGTGCCGGGGCTGCCACAAGCTCAAGACGAGTACCGAATTCGGGGCCGCTGTTGCCCCGCACTGACGCCGCCTCGCACGGACCCTGACGAGGTCCCTACGAGCGCGGAAGGGACGCAGTGCAGGCGCGCACACTGTACGAGCATGACCGGCTTTCCCCTCTGCCCAGTTGCCGAGCTCGACTCATGGGCAACGCTCACGGCTGTTGGACACCGAGTCAACTGCCGTAGACCCAGGGTGAGAAGGCTTCTCCTGGGCTTCTGCGGAGGTGCATGTGTGCGATGCATGTCACCGGGGCACAGGGTTCGCATGCGCTACTGTGCAACGCGTTGCAGTGGACGGGGAGCGAGGGGGAAGCGTGATGCATGAGGTACAGGGTCGGACCGGTCTTGGGCACCGAAGTTGGCATGGAATGGCGCAAGTCGGGGCGAAGGTGGCCGCCGTCGGCCTCGTTGCGGTCGTAACGCTTTCGCTGAGCGGGTGCGGGGTTGGCGACTCGGGCGGTGCGCCGGACGGCAAGAAGCCGGCCGCCGAAAAGCCGGCCGCCGCGGACCCCAAGGGCAAGGGTCTGGAGATGAAGGGCGCGAACGGCGCGGTGCTCACCATCGACTCCGTGCAGCGGTACGAGGGCGGTGTGGTGACCGTCCGCGGCGAGATGCGCAACGACGGCAAGGTGGCACTGAACACCGGCCAGTGGACCGGCGGCAACGATCTGTCGCTGAAAAACGGCTACTCCTCGTCGGGTGCCACCCTGGCGGACCTCAAGGGCAAGAAGCGTTACTATCCGCTGCGGGACACCCAGGGCAACTGCCTGTGCAACCAGTTCCACACGGTCTTCCAGCCCGGCGACACGGCCCCGGTCTTCGTCCAGTTCCCGGCGCCGCCGGAGGGCACCACGGAGGTCGACTTCGCCATGCCGACCTTCGGCACCGCCCCCGTCAAGATCACGGTCGCCCAGTGAGGCCGGCGACGACGGCACGCACCGCTGCCGCCCGACTCGCGGCCTGCGCACTCACCGCCGTATGCCTGACGACTTTCCTCAGTCTGCACGACGCCCCTGTGGCCCGCGCCGACCCCTCGCCCAGCGCCTCACCCAAGCCGCCGCCCGTCCCGGTCGATCCGCACGCCAAGGTCCTGGAACTGAAGAAGGGTGCGGAGCTGGCCCCTCCGGTGGTGGTCGACATCCTCTCGGTCTCCGGAGACCTGTCCGGCGACTCGGGGCGCGAGGAATCGAACGAAGACATCAAGCTGACCCTCCAGTCCGAGGTCCTCTTCGCCAAGGACAGCGCGGAGCTGAGCGGCCATGCCGACGCCCGGATCGCCGAGGTCGCCGAGGAGATCAGGGAGAACGGCCCGCAGAAGGTCACGGTCCACGGCTTCACCGACAACCTGGGGACGTACGCCCACGGCAAGACCCTCTCCACGGAGCGTGCCGAGGCCGTACACAAGGCGCTCGCCGCGAAGTTGGGTGCATCCGGGATCGCCTACGAGGTGGTCGGCAAGAGCGAGGACGACCCCATAGCGGACAACTCCACCGAGGAGGGCCGGAAGAAGAACCGACGGGTGGAGATCTCGTTCGGGCGGGGGACGGAGGACTAGGGATTGTGTGATGTCGTGGTCAGTTGTGGGGTATCGCCTTCTTCGTGGGGCGGAACCCGGTAGGACATTGGTCGTGACACGTAGGCAACTCACCCATGCCCAGTGGAAGTTCATCGAGCCGTACCTGCCGATTGGTAGGTACGGCCCGTACCCCGAGCGGTTGCGGGAGCAGTTCGAAGGGGTGATCTGGCGGTTCCGGTCCAGTGGGCAGTGGCGGGAGATGCCTACCGAGTTCGGCCCCTGGGCCACCGTCTACGGACGTTTCCGGGTATGGCGGAACGCTGGCGTTTTCTCCGCCCTGCTGGAAAGCCTGATCGCTGAGGCCGCCCGCGCGGAGCAAACAGATTTGTCGCTGGTCAGCGTAGATTCCACAACGGTCCGCGCTCACCACGACGCTGCCGGGATGCGAGTCAGCAAGCACCTCATGGACGCTCTGGAAGAAGCCGCGCAGGAGCAGGAGGCAGCGCGTCAAAAGGGGGCGGACCGGAGGAACAGAACGGACAGGTCGAGCGTCGGCGCATCCGGCGCAGACACAAGCTCCGCCTGAATGAGGCCCTGCTCGGCAGGTCACGGGGCGGGCTTACCAGCAAGATTCATCTCGCCTCGGACCGCAGGTGCCGTCCGCTCGCGCTGGTCCTGACCGCCGGGCAGGCCGGGGACAGCCCGCACTTCATCCCCATGCTCAAGAGAGTGCGAGTCCGCCTGCCTGTCGGCCGTCCACGAACCCGGCCCGGCGCGGTCGCCGCGGACAAGGCCTACTCGTCTCGCAGCAACCGCTCCTACCTGCGCAGACGCGGTATCAAGGCAGTCATCCCGGAAAAAAGGGACCAGGCCACCAACCGGAAGAAGAAGGGCGTCCGAGGCGGCCGGCCTGTCAGCCACGACGCTGACCTCTACAAGGACCGGAACACTGTCGAACGCCTGATCAACAAGCTGAAAGCCTGGCGTGGGATCGCCACCCGATACGACAAGTCGCCCGAGAGCTACCTCGCCGGCGTCCACCTCCGCGCCGCAATGATCTGGATCGACGACCTGCTGAGGACCGCCGACTGATCACGACATCACACGGGCCCTAGGACGTCGCCTTCGACCAGCTGGCCCGGCTCGGCGCGGACGCCGAGGTGCTGGCCCCGGCTTGCCTGCGCGCCCGCTTCCGTGAGCGCGCCGCAGCCCTGGCCGCCCTCTACCAGGCCGACCCTCAGGAGGCGGAACGCCTCGAACGACAACCGGCCGGCTTCCGGGTCCCATACAAGGAGTTCGCCGTCGAGGACCAGGCCGTGAGGGAGCTGCGCGGCAGCTGCGACCAGGTCCGGCCAGCGGTCCTGAACCAGGGACCCGCGGCGGGTCTGCACCAGCACCCGCTCACTCACCGGGGCCAGCCGCGGTGAAGACGAGCGCCCGATGCCCGTCCAGCTTTTGTTCGTAGGCCACCCCGGCACGCAGCGCGGCCGGGCCGGACACCGACTCTGCGGCCTGTGCCAGCATCGGCTCCACCGGCGGCCTGAGCACCATCCCCGGAGCCTCCCTCGCAGTCGCCCCCTTCCAGGGTCACCCTCCCCCGAGAGACGGTCCCGGCGGGAGGCCGTCGCGTCATCCATCCGAGGGGTGCAACGGATCGTCTGGGCCGGGCTGGGGCCTGGGTGCGGCACGGTGGCGGCATGCGCCGCTGGTCTCTGCCCCTGCTCCTCGCCGCGTTGCTCGCGGCCTCCGGATGCGTCACCGTCCACCCCGGCCCGGCCGCGAAGGCCTCCCCGGCCACCGCGGCGACCGACCACAAA
This sequence comes from Streptomyces sp. NBC_01351, assembly GCF_036237315.1. Lineage (GTDB taxonomy): Bacteria > Actinomycetota > Actinomycetes > Streptomycetales > Streptomycetaceae > Streptomyces. The sequence continues at coordinate 110,415 of NZ_CP108357.1, forward strand.
CACCACGCCCGGCCCGGACAGCGCGTCACAGAGCCGGCGCTGCCCCTCTCTCCCCTGCCTGGCGCCCAACCCTCCGCCGAGCCCCGCACCGAGCCTGCCCGGCACACCCCCGCAACCACCCCGAGCCGCCGGACTGCAGCCATCCCCCGCCGAACCCATCCCAGGCCCACCCGGCCGCACCAGGCCACCGCCCCGCACCGGGCCGCCCCACCCAAGCGCGCCGCGAAGGCCAGGACCACGGGCACAGCGAAGGCGAAGCCCGCCGCCCGTACACCCGCCCCGCGCGCCGCCCGGCCCGCCCCCGGTGTGCGGGCCGGGGACATGGCAGCACTGTGCCGCTCCGCACACGGCGTCACCAGCCCGACCATCGCCGCGCTGTGCCACCAGACTGTCCCGTCTCACCGAAGGTTGACCGATCTCACTGAAGTCGGACCGACCCCTCCTTTGTCTCACCGAAGGTTGACCGACCCGCTCGGAGCACGCTGAGTCCCGTGACGTCGTCGCCCTCCGCCAGGGCCTGGGTCAGCAAAGCCCTCTCCGTTGCCCGGTTGGCTGCCGGCATGCCAAGGATCAGGGCAGCTGCTTGCTCGATGAGCATGCCCGCGTCCTCCAGCAGCGTCAGCGCGCTTCCGATCTCCCGTAGATGCGCCCCCGCATCCCTGGCTGGACCGACTGCCCACATCGCTTCTGAGTGCATTGCCATCACAAACTGGCGGACCCGCTCCATGGCAAGCTGCGGGTCCGCTGTACGAGCTGATTCAGAGTGCAATCCACGTGACGACTAACGCCCCGGAGCTGCAGGCGGCATGGACTGGCGCGGTCAAGCTTCGGTGAGATCGGTCAACCTTCGGTGAGACAGGACAACCTCTCCGCCACGGCTCTGGCCGCCCTGGACCGCACCGGCACCACCCAGCTCCGGCGGTTCGCCACCCCGAGAGCGCGACGGTGTACCTCTTCCTCGCCACGGCGCCCCGGCTCGCGCTGACGGTCGAGTACCGCTGGCGGACACGGGAACGGCCCGGTCCGGCACCCGTGCGGTGCCGGACCGGGCCGTCCGGTCGTACGTCGGTCCGTCGTCAGCGCTTGGGGCAGGCGGCCTGGGTGACCTTGCCGGCCTTGGCCGTCGATGTGCCGGGGTCCAGGGTCAGGCACTTGCCGGTCCACTGGTTGATGAAGTAGTAGCCGTGCGTCTGGCCGTTGCTGTCGGTGTTGGTCGGCATGACGTTCCACAGCTGGCTGCCGGAGAACCACTTGGTCTCGCAGGGCCACCAGAAGAGCTGCGTGCCCTCGCCGGGCGGGGTCCCGTTGTTGTACGGAACGGTGAGGCAGGAGCCGTTGCCCGCCTTGAGCCAGTAGTGGCCCTTGCCGTCGTAGTTCGGCTTCGTGGCCGTCCACTGGTGGCTGCTGGGCGCCGGGTTCACGCAGGTCCGCTGCGTGACCAGGCCGCCGGAGCCGTCGGGGAATTCGTCACCGCGCACCATGCAGCGGTTGGTGCCGTAGGTGCTGACGTACTGCTTGGCGCCGTTGACGGTCCACACCGCCGGGTCGGGCTCGAAGACGTAGTTGTCGCGGTTGAGCCCATCGACCACCGACACGGGCGTGTGGCCCGAGTTGTCGGAGAGCTGGTAGAAATCCACCGCGACGAAGTTCGGGTTGCGGCCGCCCGCGGCGGGCCGGCACGACTTCTCGATCCGGCTCTTGAGCGTGGCGCCGTTGTCGATCTTGGCGTAGGCCTTCGGGTCGAGGTTGTCCGAGCTGAACTGGTTCATGGTGAACAGCGGGGTGAGGCCGGTCGTCCCCGGCATCGGGTTCGTGTGCAGCGGATTGCCGTTCCGCGACTCGCAGCCGGACGGCTGCCCCACGCCGTAGCTGTACCGGTTCTCCACGGTGTGCGACCAGGTGTTCATCAGGGTGCCGGAGCCGGCGGCCACGTCGCCCCAGCTGTCCTGGAAGATCACCAGGCGCTGGTTGGCGGAGACCATGTCCTTCAGCCGCGGCCAATTGTTGCTGAAGATGCCCCAGTCGTTCTGGTCGAAGAGCATCTTGCCGGCGCCCTTGGCGTCCAGCAGGTCGGTGATGCTCTTGCTGAGCGTCTCGCGGCTCGCGTAGTTCTCCAGGAAGATCGTCACCACCTCCTGCGGGTTCTTCTGCAGGAAGTTCACGACGTTCAGCAGCGCTGAGTTGAACTGCTCGTAGCACAGGGACGTGCCGCCGTGGCACAGCTGGACGGGGCCGGTGCCCTTGGGGTCGTAGGTGTCGAGCATCAGTCCGCGCACCCCGCCCTCGAGCTGCTCCTTGATGCTCTGCGACTGGTTCGGCGGAACCGGCCAGTGCATGTCGGTGTTGGCGTAGGCGTTGTGCGCGGTCACGAACGACCACTGGTGATAGCGCGCGTTCCCGTACTTGCTGCTCGCCGCCACCGCCCCCGTGGGAGCCGTCAGCGCCGAGGCCAAGACGAGGAGCGCGAGCACAGGAAGGGCAAGCAGGCGCAGCAGGCGAGCACGGCGGTCGGCGCCCGGACGGGGCGCGGTACCACTGGTTCTCATTGTGAAATTCCCCTGGTAGAAGCGGCCGCCGGCGACCGCGGGCACGGTACGGCGGCGACCGGGTGTACGGAAGGTCCCCCGCGCCCGGCGCGCAGCCGCACGCGGGAGCGCCGGCGGAGCGGCGACGGACCGGCCTCGGGCGGGGGCTGGTCGGGCTCCCTCCCGGGTCGCTCCAGCCAACCGCGGCCAGCCGATCCGGACCAGGCAGTTCCACCGGCAGAAGTACGGTCCGGCATACTTTTGCCGGACGAAAGGACCGGCGGACCGGCCGGTCCGCGCAGCACCGGGGGACAAGCGGCATGGGGACGGACACACCGGCCACCGGCAGGTTCGGTGAGCACCTGCTCCGCCTGCGCACGGGCGCCGACCAGAGCCAGGAGGAGCTGGCGCACGCCGCGGGGGTGAGCGTGCGGGCCCTGTCGGACATGGAGCGCGGCCGGTCCCGGGGGCCGCAGCGGCGCACCGTGACGGCCCTGGCCGCGGCGCTGGGACTGGATGCGGCCGGCACCGAGGAACTGGAACGGGCCGCCAGCCGGGGACGGCCCCGCGCGCGCCGGGCCGGGAGTGAGCCGGCGGCCAGGTCGTACGCGGGCGCCGGCCCGGCGGGAGAGGCCGGGGGGAAGCCGGCTGTCGGGCGGTCCGAAGGCGCCGGCGAGGCGGGCTCCACCGCCCCGGGCCCCGCCTTCCGCCACACCCTCGCACTCCCCCGCGACCTGCGCGACTTCACCGCCCGCGGGCCCGCCCTGGCGCGGCTGGCGGCCCTGGCCGAGCAGTGGGACCCCGGCCGTCCGCCGGTGGCGGTGGTCTGCGGCCAGCCCGGCCTGGGCAAGACCGCCTTCGCCGTGCACGCCGCCCACGCCCTGGCACCCCACTTCCCCGACGGGCAGTTCCACCTCGACCTGCGAGGCATGGACCTGCAGCCCACCCCGCCCCGTGACGCGCTCGCCCGCCTGCTACGCGCCCTCGGCGCCACCGACGTACCCGCCGGCACCGACGACCGCAGCGGTCTCCTGCGCTCCCTCCTGCGCGACCGGCGCGTCCTGCTCGTGTTGGACAACGCCGCGGACGAGGACCAGGTACGGCCCCTGCTGCCCGGGGAGGGCGCCTCCCTCACCCTCGTCACCAGCCGCCACGCCCTCGCCGGCCTGGAAGCCGTCCACCGCACCGAACTCGGCCTGCTCCGCCGCGAAGAAGCCGTCGAACTCCTCACCCGCATCATCGGCCTGCACCGCGTCACACAAGAAGCCCAGGCCGCCCGCGACCTCGCCGACCTCTGCGGCCACCTCCCCCTCGCCGTCCGCATCGCCGGACAACGCCTCGCCTCCCGCCCCACCGAACACATCGCCAAACTCGCCACCCAACTCGCCGAACAAGGCAGTCGCCTCGACACCCTGAAGGCCGGTTCACTCGAGATCCGGGCCGCCTTCGCCCTCTCCTACCGGCAACTGAGCCCGCAGGCACAGACCGTCTTCCGACGCTCCTGCCTGGCCCACGGCCCCGACTTCAGCCCCCAAACCGCCGCCCTACTGGCCGACCTGCCCACCCGCAAGGCCGCCGGGTACGCCGAGGACCTGGTCGATGCCGGCCTCCTCCAGTCCCACCCCACCGCTGACCGTTACCGCTACCACGATCTCCTGCGCCTGTTCGCCGCCGCGCAGTCGGCCGAGGAGGACGGGCCCGAGGAGATCACCGCCGCCGAGGACCGGGCCGCCCGCTGGACGCTGCGCCGGGCCACCGCCGCCGCCCTGCACTTCGAGGCCGAGTACGGTCGGCCGCCGACCAGGGTGACGCGGAAGGCGACCCCGACCCGGCCACCGCGCCGGTCGGCAGCGACCGTGCCAGGGCCTGGCTGGTGGAGGAACGGGCCCAGTGGCTCGGTGCCCTGCGCCACGCCCAGTCGGCCGGCCGGCACCGCCAGGTCGTCGACGCGGCGCAGGCGATGCACTGGTTCTCCGACGCCACCATGGACTGGGAGGTGTGGGCCGAGGTGTTCCGGCGGGCCGCCGACTCCGCCCGGGCGCTGGGCAGCACCCGTGAGGTGGCCGTGCAGCTGAACTACCTCGCCTGGGCCCGCAACATGTGCGTCTTCGACTACGTCGGAGCGCTGGCCGCCGCGGACACCGCTCTGGAAGCGGCCCGGCAGGCGGGCGACGAGCTCCAGGTGGGCTGGGCTCTGGGGTACGGCGCGGGGGCGCTCCAACGGCTCGGTCGGATCACGGAGGCCGTCGCGCGGCTGAGGTCGTCGGTCGCCCGGTTCGCCGGGCTGTCCTGCGGCGCGAGCAGGCTGGCCGAACTGACCGCCCTCAACGCGCTGGGCCAGGTTCTGCGCATGGACGGCCGGCCCGAGGAAGCACTGGCCATCCACCGCCGCAGCGAAACGCTCTGCCGGGCGGGCATCCCGGGGCGACCGACCGCAGTGAGCAATGCCTACCTGTCCCTGGTCAGCCAGAGCGTCGGCAACGACCTGGCTGCGCTCGGCCGGTGGAGCGAGGCGGAAGCCCCTCTGCGTGAGGTGCTGACCCTTCGTGCGGGGAACCCGGAGTCTTTTTGGAGCGAGACCGCCCGGCTAGAGCTGGGCGTCGTCCTGCGTCACCTGGGCCGTCACGAAGAGGCCCGGGAAACCCTGACGGCCGCCCACGAATCCCTGGTCCGGCTGAACCACCCCCGGCAGCTCGAAGCCGCCGCCGAGCTCAGCACCCTGGAAGCCGCCGCCAGCACCGCTTAGACCGTGTCCTATGTGGTGAGGCGGACGAGTCGTTTGTAGCAGCAGAGGGCAGCGGCGAGTCCGAGAAATGCCAGGTAGTTGCGGGGGTGGCGCTCGTAGCGGTGGTCCGGTCAGCCAGGACATGGTTCGCTCGACCACCCACCTGCGCCGTCCGAGGCGTTCTGATGCCTCAATGCCTCTGCGGGCGATGCGGACGCCGATGCGTTTTCCGCGTAACCATTTCCGCAGTTCAGGGATGTCGTAGGCCTTGTCGGCATGCAGGCGTTGGGGCTTGAAGTGGCGGCCGCGGCGGGGGTCGTGTCTCGTTTGGTGACCGAGGACCATGGGCTTCAGGGCTTGACTGTCGTGGGTGTTGGCTGCGGTGACACCGACAACGAGGGGCAGTCCGTTCGCGTCCGACAGGACGTGCATCTTGGAGCCCGGCTTGCCCCGGTCCACGGGGCTCGGACCTGTGAGTTCGCCCCTTTTTAGCCCTCACGTGGGCCGAGTCGAGGACCGCGCGGGACAGGTCGAGGAGGCCAGCGTCGTCGAGGCGGTACAGGATCTCCTCGTGCAAACGGCCCCATGCTCAACCACCTGCGCAGTCAAAAGCGGAAGAGGCCCGGGGTGGTGCTGACGCGATGAGATAGCGTCCCGGCACATGGCGGCCGACGACAACGAAGAGCGAGAAGAGCCCAAGACGGACGCGACTGCGGAGAAGGCTGCTGCCAGCATGCGGCTCGTGGACGACCTCGTTGCTCAGGTGCCCGGATTCCAGGACGCCTACGAGAGCCACGTCTTCAACGAGAACGGCGTACTACCGCACATGTTCTTCTGGGACGTCGTGCAGGACACCGTCCACTCCTACCTGGCGGAGGGCGACCCCGACGGTCCCGACTGGCGCCGAGTCCTTGCCTTCCTGGAAGAGGAGACGCGGCATCGCGTGCCCGGGGCAATCGAGGTCATCGTGACCTCGTTCCTCAACGACCTCCCCTACGAGGGAGAACCTGCGCACGGCATCGAAGCCCATCTCGGACCCGCCATGAAGAAGAGATACCTACAGCTTCGCCCCTGGTACGGGACGGAGAGCCCGGACATCCACGAACACTGACGCCGGCAACACCCCATAGACAGCGCACGCCGTTGTCCAGACACAACGCACACCGATGACACCGAACACACCGCACCAAAATGTCACCACCAGGTGCACACCCACCCCTGACCAGCATCAGCGACGACCTACTCACGATGGACAACTACCGCGGCACCCCAGGGACAATCACCCGCGGTCTCGCAAGTGAATAGACCTCGATCTCACATTCGTGACAGTGACCCCACTCCCTGAAACAGCCCCCGACCAGCAGCAACACGCAAAGGCCCACTGTCTCTCACACCACTGTCACCAAACCGAGAGATCGCAGTCGAAGGCGCCATGCCGGAGCGGGCCGCGGAGCCGAAACGCACGGCGATGCTCACTGCGGTGGACTGTTGTCCCACCAGGTGGCGTGCCGCCCCGGAGCAGGCCGGGGCGGCAACACTTCAAGGTGGTAGATCACCGCTCCATAGCCGCACAGCGCAGGATCACTGCGCCGACTGCGACGGCAGACCTCAGGTCAGGCGTTCATGAAGTACCACTGCTGTCCCCGCGCCGCGTAGACAGTCGACCACTGCTGTACGGGGGCGCCGTCGTGCGTCCAGGAGTTCTCGACCTCGGCTACGTGGCTGGTGCCCACATTCCAGAGCCAGAGGTCTCCGCCGGATCCGATGTTCTGGATGATCTCCCACTTTTGATGGCCGATGCTCGCGTCGCAGGTCCACTGCTGGATCGGGGCGCCATTGTGCCGCCATCCGTTCTCGACCTCCAGGCACTTCCCGCTGTTTATGTTGATGATCTGGTACTCGCTGTTGCCGAGGGGGCGCAACTTCCACTTGGATCCCGACTGCCCCACACAACTCCACTGCTGGGCATTGGCCCCGTTGACCTTGCTGGAGTTCTCGATCTCCAGGCACTTGTTGCTGTTTGCGTTCTTGATGTAAAGGGGGCCGCTGTCCGCCGCGTGGGAGGCACCAGAGTTCGTCATCACCAACGCGACCCCAGCCGCAACGGTGGCAGCAACCTTCGCCGTCTTCTTCGTTCTCACTTGCCCTCCAATAGCAATCCACATGTACGCGCCAAGAATGTACGACACACGGGCATGCTCTGTGGTTGCCCCCGGTGGGCAGGTTTTCTCGGGAAACACCTCCGGTTCCTCCGTGACCGCTCCATCAGCACCTGATATGCCCCTCGGCGACGGCCGCCCACGAAGGCGGCCAAGGCGGCAGCGGTGGTGCGGAAGGCGCGGCCTTCGGGGTTCCTGGAGTCACGGACGGCGACTACACCTCGCGGGCCGCGACGAGTTCGCGGCACCGGATATTGCCGGCGCGGTGGTGTTCCATCGCGGGCGGGCCCGCCGGAACCCCCGTGATGCAGACACCCTGCATAGTCCACCAGAAGGTGCCCGCAGACGGCCTCCGTGCACGAGCAGCCGGCCGGCCCGGCGAACGGTCGGGAGTGCCGGCACACCTGAGACCGCCCCCAGGGCCCCGACCACGACAACTCGACCCGGCGCAGCCGGCCCCCGAATGCGATCTCCCGCGTTCCTGTCAGTGGGCGACCTGCATGTGTGCCGCCCCGTGACAGTGACAGGCACACCGAACACCACCCCCATGTCAGTGACGAACCAAGCCCCTGGCTACACGACCAGTACAAACACGACTACCTGACAGCCCGTCACTGCCAGCAGCCCACTGACATCAACCCGGCACATCGCACTCACGGCACCGCCGGCGACCTCGGGCGCCCGTGGGCGGCCATCCACGACAACACCCGGATCCCGGCCGACTTCCGTCTCTACCTGACCGCGACCCCACGGATCCTGGCGGCGGCCCGGCCGCAGCAGGGCGCCGGGGGCGAGGAGCTGGAGATCGCGAGCATGGCCGATGACCCGGACGGCACCTACGGGGCGTGGCTGGCCGAGCTCGGGCTGTCCGAAGCGATCGAGCGGGGGATCCTCGCGGGGTTCGAGATCGACGTGCTGGAGATCCGCGACCCGTCGCCCGTCCTCGGGGAGTCGGAGGAGGCACGGCGGGGCCGGCGCCTGGCGCTGCTGCAGACCGCGCTCCTGGAACACGCCGCCGCGCACAACCTGCGTACGGTCATGACGTTCCACCAGAAGGTCGAGGAGGCCGCCGCGTTCGCGGACAAGCTGCTGGAGACCGCCGCCGAGCTGTACGTCACCGACGCCTCCGACGCCGACCTGGCGGCCGCGGGCCGGCTCTCCGCGTCATCGATCGACGCGGCGTTCTACGAGCTGGAAGCAGGCCGCCACGTCCCGCCGGACCGGGTGTGGTCGGCTTGGCTGTGCGGGGACCACCTCGTCACCGAGCGGCGCGAGGTCCTGCGGCAGTTCGCCAACGGCATCGACGCGAACAACCGGCGCGTACACCGAGCGTTCCTCGCCTCCGTACGGGTCCTCGGCGAGGGCGTCGACATCACCGGTGAGCGCGGTGTGGAGGCGATCTGCTTCGCGGACACCCGCGGCTCCCAGGTCGAGATCGTCCAGAACATCGGGCGCGCCCTGCGGCTCAACCGCGACGGCAGCACGAAGATCGCCCGCATCATCGTGCCGGTGTTCCTGGAGCCGGGTGAGGACCCGACCGACATGGTCGCCTCCGCTAGCTTCCGCCCTCTTGTGGCGGTCCTCCAGGGCCTCCGCAGTCATGATGAGCACCTGGTCGAGCAGCTCGCCTCCCGTGCCCTCACCAGCGGCCAACGCAAGGTCCACATCCAGCGCGACGAAAACGGCCGCATCGTCGGGGCCAGCGACGAAGGCGAGGACCGGGAGGACGGTGCCGCCGAGTCGGCCCTGCTCCACTTCTCCTCTCCCCGGGACGCCGCCACGATCGCCGCGTTCCTGCGCACCCGCGTCTACCGGCCCGACAGCCTCGTCTGGCTGGAGGGCTACCAAGCCCTGCTGCGGTGGCGGGCCGAGAACGGGATCACCGGCCTGCACGCCGTCCCCTACGACACCGAGACCGAAGTCGGCATCACCAAGGACTTCCCCCTCGGACGGTGGGTCCACCAACAGCGCAAAGCCCTGCGCGCCGGCGAACTCGAGGAACGGCGCAAGACCCTGCTCGAGGCGCCGGAGGCCGGCATGGTGTGGGAACCGGGCGAAGAGGCATGGGAGGCCAAGCTCGCCGCACTCCGCTCCTACCACCGCGCCACCGGGCACCTCGCACCCCGGCAAGACGCCGTGTGGGGCGAGGACAACGAAATGGTGCCCATCGGACAGCACATGGCCAACCTCCGCCGCAAGGGCGCCAAGAATGGCCTCGGCAAAGACCAGGACCGGGCCGCCGAGCGCGCGGCACAGCTCACCGCGATCGACCCCGACTGGGACTGCCCCTGGCCGCTCGACTGGCAGCGGCATTACCGCGTCCTCGCGGACCTGGTCGACGCCGACGGCCAACTGCCCGACATCGCACCCGGCGTGCTGATGGACGGCGACGACATCGGACGGTGGCTCCAGCAGCAGAAGCAGCCGGCCATCTGGGCGCGGCTCCTGCCCGAGCAGCAGGAACGGCTGACCCTGCTGGGCGTACAACCCGACCAGGTGCCGCCTCCGGCCCCGGCGGCCAGCCGTGCGGCGAAGGGGCCGGGCAAGGCGCAGCAGGCGTTCCAGCGGGGCCTGGCGGCGCTCGCGCAGTGGGTGGAGCGGGAAGGCGCCCACCGGCCGGTGCCGAGGGCCCACGGCGAGGAGATCACGGTCGAGGGCGAGGCCGAGCCGGTGGTGGTGAAGCTGGGCGTGTGGGTCTCCAACACCAAGAGCAGGCGCGACAAACTCACCGCCGACCAGCTGGCCGCCCTCGCGCAGCTCGGCGTGGACTGGGCGTGACACGCCACCTCGCTCGTCGTTGAGCTGTGAGGTCAGCGAAGTGGAGGCCCCGGGACGTCGTGACCCCCGGGGCCTCTTGCTGTGGAACCTGGACTGACTGCTAAGGCAGTTCGTCGTCGAAGAACTTGATCACGGACGTGACCAGCATGAGCGCGTACACGGCGTCGATCACGTGTCCGGTCAGCAGCTCTTGGTGGGCTCGATCTTCTCGACCCAGGCAGCGGGAAGGGAGATGGTCTGCGTTGCGGGCCCGTCAGTTACGCGGAGTGCGATGTGCTGGGGCGTGGGGTCGGCGGTGATAGTGCCGCACAGCGACGCCTTGGCCGCGGTCTGGCCGTTCTGAAGGTAGGTCACCGTCACGGGTGCGGTCACCGGCTTCCTCGGCGGGCCGAGCCATACCAGCCCGAGTGAGACGATCAGGCATGCCAGCGACCCGAGCGCGGCCCCGACCGCGATCCACAGACGTCGTGCGACGCTGACCACGGCCTTCCGCCCTTTGGTGCCGTACCACCGCAGAAGCTTGTCGTCGGTCGAGACGTCTTGGCCCTTGCCGATCCGGAGCCAGCCGAATGCCGCGGCGTAGCCGAGCACGATTGACAAGGCCGCCAGGAAGGCGCCGACCGTGAGGGCGGCGAAGAGCCCGTTCCGCGCCTCATCGGAGAGGTCCTTCACGGTGTCCTTGCCCACGACGGCGCCTGCAATGGCGAAGAGGCCGTAGAGGGCGGCGAGCCCCGGCAGCCACTTCTCGGCCAGGGTGCGCGCGGAGGTGAGCTCCACGGAGACCGGGGATGCCAGTTCCAGCGCCGCCTGCGCCACGAGCGGGTCGACATCAGCCGACAGCCGCCATCCCTGGCCGTCTGGTTCGACGGCTGCCATCCACCGTCGTCCGCAGCCTGTCAGAACCGACGTGGGACGTGCGGGATGGTCTACGTGGCAGTGGCAGCGGAACTGGCGGGTTGTACGTGTTGCGGGATCCGGTACGTCTTCGGCGGCCTCGGCTCCGGGCTCTACATCGGGCGCCAATGCCTGCGCGGTCTGGTGCGTGCACGCCGGGCAGGGGCCGCTGGCAGTGAAGCCGCCGCCCGGCACTGGGACGACATGCCATGCATCGAGGACTTCCTGGCGGACTTGGACTGCCGTGTCTTCTTTGTATTCGATGGGCTCTGATGCCATTTTGGCATTGTGGACCGATATGACCTGATAGCGGGGAAGGTGACGTCGTGTGCCAGATGGACTGCAAGTATTTCACCGTCGTGGGCCCGGGAAGCGTCCTGCAGGAGGTGGAGCGGCGCTGGGAACGGCTTGCCACCCCCGACAGGTATGGGGTGTATGCGGTGAAGCTTCGCCAGCTCGGCGACTACTACGAAGGCTTCCCACCGGACTGCCCCGGGGTTCTCATCGCCTACACCGAAGAGCCCGTGGGCAGTATTGCCGCCGGCATGCTGCAGTCCGAACTGGCCTCGCTCCCTGTGGTGTGCGAGCCGGGCTATCAGTTCCAGGCCGCCTCGATCGGTCCGAGCTCGTCCTCGGGCGGGGCGGAGCCGGCAGCCGCCTTCGATCAACAGAACATCAACGTGGTGCTGAACAACCTGGGCGTCGGGGCGGCCGGGAAGGTCGCCGTCCTGGATTCAGGTGCGCCGTCCGGACTCGGCCAGATGATCGACTTCCTCGGCGCAGTACCGCGCGACAGGGCTGCCGCTGACCCGTTCGGGCACGCCACCGCGGTCATCGGTCTGCTCAGGGAGCTTCGGCCGAACGCCGACGTGATTCCCGTGCGCGTCCTGAACGACAAAGGGCTGGCCGACTCCTTCGCGGTCTTCCTGGCCCTCGCGTTCTGCCTCTGGGACTCCCCACACCGCCCCGACGTCGTCAACGCGAGCCTGACCACCCTCGCTGTGCCTCCTTGTGCGTCCTCGCTGGGCGGAACCCTGGCCTACGTGGCCGATCTCTGCGACAGCGCCAACGCCAACAAACCGCTGCCACCGCTGGTGACCGCCGCGGGCAACGCGCCCAACCCGCGCGTCCAGTACCCCGCTCTCCTCCCCCACGCCACCGTCGTGAAGGCAACCGACTTCACCGGAGCCGACGCCCCCTACAACATCACCAACTTCTCGGGCGTCACGGGAACCATCGCGTACGCCTACGGAGGAACAAAGGCGGATCCATTCGGCACACTTACCGACGCCGCGGGCAACACCAAGGACATCTTCGGAACCTCCTACGCAGCAGCCGTCCACACCGCCTCGCTCCTGCGCGCGTAAGGGCGTCCAGACCCTCCGGCCAGGGACGCCGCCCGAGCAGTTCCGGCCGCGGCCGCCCTCCCCCATGTCCGCCCCGGACACCGGTGCGGCCAGCCAGGGATGGGCGGGTGTCACCTTGCGCGTCATCGCCCGTAGCCAGTCACGCCAGGATCGGAATTCCATGAGCGCGAGTTCAGCCAGGTCGACCACGGTGGTGCTCCCGCGGTGAGGCGGCTGTCTCTGCGCGGGCAAGGACTTCGGCGTGCTGTCTGAACCTCGCTCCTCGCCACCTTGGTGGCCGACGCCCTTTTGGCTGCCCTTTCGATCGGGCTCGGCTACACCGCGGCATTCGGCTGGCTCCGGCGGCCGGCGGGCAGTCGCCGACAGTGACGTGCGGCGGCGGCTGCTGGAGGTTCTCCACCCCGAGGTGGCACAGTCCACGTTCCGCCGGACGCTCCGTCACGATCATGCGCTTCCCTGAGTGGGTGCGGTGGCAGACAGCGCTGTCTGCCGCCTGGGCGAATCAGCTGGAATGCTGTTCCTCGCGGCGATCTGCTGCACAAAAGCGTCGCGGTCGATGTACGGGTCGACGGCAGCGAGGACCGACCGCTCCGCAGGCGTGTGGAGCTCCAACACCAAGACCCGGCGCGGCAAACTCACCCAGGAGCAACTGGACGCGCTGCGGGAGCTAGGGGTGGACTCGGCGTAATCGCCGAGGATTCGGGTGCGTTAGCCGGCTTGGGGTTTGCGGCTTTGCACCAGGTGGGGGTCATCAAAGATGATCACTTCCCACCACTCCCGAAAGACCGTGGGGTCATCGCCTTGCGGTTTTGCGACTCGCCGGATCTGGATGCCGGTGCCAAGGAGCTCGGATCCCTCCATGAAACGGGCTACGACGCTCAAGTCCTCGGTCAGGATGTACTTCGTCTCACGGGGGTTGGCGGTGTAGCCACCCGTCGAGTCGTCCGACACATCGCCTCCTTGCTGGGTCAGCGTGATCGTCTCAGCCTCTCCCGTTCGCACGCGAGCCCAGGCCAGACCTTCGCCTTGCGTGGCCTATCGAGGGTCGCGCTGAGGGGCGGGCCGCCTGGGGCAACCGGTCTTTGTGATTGTTCGGTTACGTACGGCGTATGACCTGTGGTAGATCTGTGGATCTTCGGATCGTCCGGCCGGAGCATGGCTGACTCAAGGGTCGGTAGCGGGGGTGGGCGTGGTCGATGTGTTGGCGGACTCGGTGGGTGATCCCGAGCGCTTCGTTCACCCGATTTTTCAGCTTCGCCCTGGCGAGGACAGCGGATCCGACACCCTTGGTTTGTATCGGTATCAGGCCGAGGTAGCAGCCCAGGCTTGTCTGGCCATGCTCACCCAGGACGTCATCGACTATGTCGTGTGCGAGTGGCATGAGGACTTCGTCATCGCCTTCACGAATGGTGAGGTGGAGCTGGTCTCGGTCAAGCACAGCAGCCGTACGCAGTGGACCCTGGCGGACCTCTGCAAGGACGGCGGGATAGCCCACCTGTTTGACCGGTGGTCCGCCTGCGGGCGCGCCAGCAACGTGCGGCTTCGCCTCACAACGAACGCACCTCTCAGTCCCGCGAAAGACAACGCTTCGGCTCTTGCCCGTATGTGCGGTCCAGACCCGGAGCTCACGACCGGTAGGGACGCCATGGCCAAGAGCCTGTCGCAGCACCTGCTGAAGGTTCGCTGGAAGCAGCCTTACGACAGCATCCCCGAGGTCCTGCCGGAACTGCGCAAGGTCAGCGACATCGCTGCCCCCCAGGATTTCATCGACCACGTGGCTGCCTTCATGACAGCGCTGGAGATCCAGTACAAGGGTGTGCCGTCCCATCGGCACATTACGGACATCAACATCCGCCAGTTGCTTGAGCCGGCCATCGAAGACCTTCAGCTCGTTCACGTCGACGTGAACGCCAGCTATAGACGGATCATCGAACGAGTGGAACAGGCCAACCGAAGCGAGGGCGAGCGGGGGCAGCTGGCCGCCTACGTAGCCGACTCAAGTCGAGTCCGTTACGACACCCAGATCCTGCGACGTGTCGCGAGCCGTACGCTCTACCGCAAAACGATCTTGGACGAGTTCGTCTATCGGCAAGTAGCAGTGCCGACGTACAGCCGCGGCCAGGCGCCCATGATTGCCCCTGGGGGCGCGGCACTCCGTAAAAAGCTTGCTCGTGGTCAGGTGCCGTCTGACGAGGCCGCATACGCGGAGGAGCTCCGTTCGGCCTGGTATGTGACTTGGTCAGAGCGCTGTTCCGGGCTGGCTGGGGATGCCATGGACCTGGAGAACCTGCGCTTGGAGGTCGTGGATACCGTCTTCGACTGCCGGGCGCACGCGCAGAGCGAGGTCATTGACGGAGCTGCCTACGGACAGCGGATGAATCAGCTCATCAGGCAGCGCCTCACGCCCGAGGTCGTCGACACATCCCTCCCGTTCAAGATCAACAAGCTTCACCTTCGGGGTCTGGCCTATCAACTCTGCGACGAGTGCCACTTCTACTTCTCCGCTCCCTTCGACGTCTCTGCCGGTGAAGCATCGTGACGAACGGCGTCGAGCGCCTGGCCGCGGCTGCAGAGATCCGGCGTCAGGCCCGGGGCGACGAGCGGAGGGAAGCGCGCTACCACGAGGCCCGAGTTCTTCTGCTGATCGAGCGGTTCACCACGGCGAAGAGGTCGCTGGACGGCCTGACGAAGCTGGCCAAGCTGGACTTCCTCCTGCGCTACCCGACGATGCTGGAGCGTCTGCTCATCGAGCAAGGAGGAAGCTGGCCTCCGGGAGCGGAGCCCACGTCCTCAGAGCGGCTGGCTGTGGAGAGCCGCATGACCCGGTACAAGTACGGACCCTGGGACCAGCGGTACTACAGCGTCCTAGGCTCCCTGGCCGGCCGCGCACTCATCACCTACAGCGGGTCAGGTCGCGCTCAGTTCCGCGTCACCGCAGACGGAGCGATGGCCGCTTCGATGCTGGCGCAGACCGATGAGTGGGCCGTGGTGGCTCAGCGGACCGCCCTGCTGAAGAAGCACTTCAACAAGTCGGGATCGGCATTGAAGACCCTCATCTATGATCGCCTGCCCGACGCGGTGGACAGGCCCTTGCGGACCGAAATCTGATGGCCGCCCACCTCCGATTCCTCGCCCTGACCGTCACCACCGCCACCGCGGAAACGACGTACCGCTTCGACCAGCCGGCCACCGTCATCAGCGGCCCCAGCGGTGCGGGCAAGTCCAGCCTCCTCATGCTGCTCAAACACGCGGTCGGAGGCACCGCCGTCCTGACCCCTGCGGTACGCGATCACGTCCACTCCGTGCTGGCCTCCGTCGTGGTCGGCGAGCAGCACATGATCCTCAAGCGGACGATCAGCGGTGACCGTTCCGACCGTGTCGACATCCTCGATCCCGAGACGATGATGCTCCAGCACACTCTCGCCACCCGGGCGGAAGAGGGACAACGAAGCCTGTCGGACGTTCTTCTGGACGCTCTGGGCTTCCCTCGCGAGAAGATTCCCACCACTCGCAATGGCAAGGCCGCAACCCTCAACCTGACTTTCACCCACCTCTTCCGCTACGTATACCTGGAAGCCCGCGACCTAGATCGCCAGGTAGTCGGCCACCTCGACAACCACTTCAAAAAGCAGCGCAAGGTGCTCTTCGAGCTCATGTTCGGCCTCACCACATCGGCTGTGATGGAACTGGAGAGGCAGGTGAACCAGCTCACCACGGACCTGCGGAAGGCCGAAACCGAGGAAGAGAACGTCGCCGCCTTCCTCAGTGCCTGTTTCCGATCTCGGACCCAGTGAGAGGTGGCACTCCCCTGGTGTTTAAGGTGCGGGCATGGCTGTCCCCGAGATCATCCCTATCGCCCACGAGTCGGACTATCGGACGAGCACCATCGGCCGGTTCCGCGGCGGCCAGTTTCTGGCTTCGGTCACCTATGCGTTCCCAGGTGGGTTCGTGATGGGGGACGGCTGGGAGGAGCAGAAGCGGCTCTTCGTCGTGCTGCACAAGTTCGACCACGACGGGCACCACCAGGAGTCCGACATCTGGTGCGCCGGCACTTGGGCAGAGCAGACGAAGCGCCCGCATGACGAGCGTTCCGTAATTGCCCGCGCGGATGCCCGGCTGGCCGCCGTCCTCGCCAGCCTCCCCGAGCGTGAG
Organism: Streptomyces sp. NBC_01351; assembly: GCF_036237315.1. GTDB lineage: Bacteria > Actinomycetota > Actinomycetes > Streptomycetales > Streptomycetaceae > Streptomyces. Next base: position 127,015 of record NZ_CP108357.1, read on the forward strand.
TACTGCGACATCGCGATCCAGCCGTTCCAGCTCACCGTTGATGGTGTGGTCTTCGGCCTCATCACGGAGTGCCATGCCGAGGACGAGGACGGCGAGCACGACTGGGCTGAGCTCTATCCGGATCGGTTGGGCTTTTCGGCTCCGTGGAACGGCGAGTACGACACCTGAGTGCGTGCTTTTGAAGGCCGGCCTGCCGGAGCCCACCCTGCTCGGCCCCGCCTCGCCGTGCGGCATAGGCTCGGCCCATGGATGACTCGATATGGGTGGGGGTGCGGGAGCGGGTGCAGTCCCTCATTGCCGCGCCGGCCGGTGACCGTGTTTTTGGCGCGATCGGGCACAAGTTCTTCCTTGAGGACCCCTTGACCCCGGCAGAGCTGGCCGATCTCGAAGGTCAGATGGGTGTGTCGCTGCCCGGGGAGTACCGCGACTTCCTTCTCTGGGTGGGCGCCGGAGGCGCCGGGCCCTCGTATGGGGTGTATCCGGTACGACTCATTCAGGGTCGCTGGCGGTGGGAGGGAGATGGAGCCGATCTGGCTGACCTATCCCGTCTGGCCGAGCCCTTTCCGCGTGAAGGTGCCGATCCTGAAGCTGTCCAGTCGCTGCTGGCCGAGCACCCCGAAGAAGAGGACTTCGAGGACATCGAGGACTTTGATGACGCCATTGAGGCATGGGAAGAGCGCTGGGAACCCGTGATGTGGTCGGCGGACCGCACTGTCGGCGCGGTCGTGATCTCAACGCTGGGGTGTGCCGCCCGCGAGTGGCTGATCATCAGCGGCCCGGAGCGTGGGCGAATCTGGTCCGACAACAGGGCGGATGACGAGGACCTGAAGCCGCTCCTCGATGAGCACGATGCTCCGATGACTTTCACCCGCTGGTATCTGACGTGGCTTGAGAGGGCGGAACGTCAGCTGGCACCGGTCCCCGTAGCGGACTGAGCTGCGGGCTCTGCGGAGGATGTCTCGGGCTTCCTTGTCCAGCTGTCGGTGCGGGGGCCTTTGCGGGTCAGTCGCCTGGTCATGAGCGTGATGGCGGCCCAGGTGATCAGCGTCTCGGAGTGTTGGACGAGCCGTTCGTAGTCACGTGCATGGCGGCGGGCATGCATCATCCAGGCCCAGGTCCGCTCGACGACCCAGCGCCGGGGCAGGACGACGAATCCCGAGGAGTCCTTGGGCCGGCTGACGGTCTTGATCGTCAGGTTCAGATGCTTTTTTGCCCAGGTCACGAGCTTGCCCGCATAGGCGGAGTCAGCCCAGACGATCGTGATCTCGGGGTGCATGAGGCGGAGACGGAAGAGGACTTCCTTGGCTGCGTGGCTGTCGTGGAGATCGGCGGGGGTGACCATGACGAGCAGGGGGAGGCCTCGCGTGTCGACCACCATGTGGCGCTTGCGGCCGTTGATTTTCTTGCCCGCGTCGTAGCCGCGCGAGTCACGGCCGACGGTCTCGGCCGCCTTCACGGACTGGGAATCGATGACGGTGGCGACCGCGCGGGGTCCTTTGCCCAGGTCACGGCGGATCCGTTGCGAGAGGGCGTCGCGGATCTGGCCGATGACACCACAGGCTGCCCAACGGGCCATGAACCCCCAGACGGTCCGCCTATTAGTTACGTGGAATCACGCGCCGCAGGATGCAGCTCGTATCCTGCGGCGTCCCCACGTTCTGAGGAGACCCGTTGGGCAGCGCAGTGGTCCTGGAGGAGAAGTGGCCGGTTCTGAGCCGGCATGAGCGGGCGGCCGAGTGGCTGCGAGTGTGGACAGATCTCGGACGGGCTCCCCGGACGATCGACGCGTACGCGCGGGGACTCGCCGAGTACCTGCTGGTCTGCGAGCGGGACGGAATCGACCCGGTCGCCGCGAAGCGTCTGCACGTGGCGGCCTTCGTGAAGGAGCTGAGCTCGCGGCCGAGCCGACGAGGAGGCAACGTCGTCGCTCTGGACTCCGGGGCCGGTCTGGCGAATGCGACGCTGCAGCAGCGGCTGGTGCCGGTTCGGCTGTTCTACGACTACCTCATCGAGGAAGGCCTGCGGGAATCGAACCCGGTCGGCCGCGGTCGCTACACGCCCAGCAGGAACTTCGGCGGCCACCAGCGCGGGCTGGTGCCCCGGCTTACGAAGCTGCCTTGGATTCCGGGCGAACAGCAGTGGCTCGACCTGCTGGCCGTCGCGCGTGAAGAGCCCGTACGCAACCGGGTCATGCTCGCTCTCGCCTATGACGCGGCCCTGCGGCGCGAGGAACTGTGCTCGCTGCGGACCGACGACCTTGACCCAGCTCACCGGACCCTCCGGATTCGGGCCGAGACGACGAAGACCCGGCGCGAACGGGTCGTCCCCTACTCGGCGGCGACCGGCGTCCTGCTATCCGACTACCTCACGCATCGGGCCACAATCAGCCGGGCCCGCGGGCCGCTGTTCTTGTCCGAGTCACGCCGCAACTACGGCCAGCCGCTGACCCTGTGGACGTGGTCGAAGGTGATCCGGCGCGTCGCGCTCGCCGCCGACCTGCCGCGGTTCTCGACCCACACCACACGGCATCTGTGCTTGACCGACCTGGCCAGAATGGGCTGGGAACTGCACGCCATCGCCTCCTTCGCCGGTCATCGCAGCACCGAATCAACGCTGACCTACATCCATCTCTCGGGCCGCGACCTGGCGGAGAAACTGAACCGGGGCATGCAGCAGATCCATTCCTGGCGCGTGGACATGCTGACCCGAGGCGCCCATCCCTCGAAGGTGGTCGCCGAGTGACCGCCCAACCGAGAACGGCTGGGCCGACAAGCCGTCCGACCTGGGCATGGTCCGTCGACCTTGCACACTATGACCGTCGCGGCCTGCTCACCGAGGCCGAGTCGGACGTGCTCCTGACACTCAGCATCGATCAGCTCCGGCGTGACGGCCTCGTCCTCGACGCGATGCCTCTGCGGCCGATCGCGCGGTTGGTGCGGCCGTTGGCGGACGCTCTCGCCGGCCTGCACTGGCCGCCGGACGACCATCACCAGCGGCGGTTCGCGCGGGACGCGGCCGGGCTCGTGCTGATCCGCTGCGGCGAGCTTCGCCGGGCCTTCTGGGGCTGGTCGGCAGACGACTGGGTGGAACTGGTGGACACCAGCGGCACCGACTTCCGACGCTCCTGGGGCGGACAGATCGGCCCCAACTCCCGGCCGTTCGTGATCGCTCTTGCCTACTTGCTCGGCGAGTTCACCGCCTTCGATCGGCTCGGCCGCTTCCAGCGGCCGACCCTGGCCACCCGGGTGTTCGGGGACGATCCCGTCGACGATGCCGTCCGGCGGATCTGCACGGTTCTGGCCGACTGGGGCTATCGCCGTGACGCCGACAAGCTGGCCGCGGTGATCTGCCAGACGCTGCTGCTGAACCGCAGTCCGCTACTGGAGGACCTGTCTACCGAGGCCCTGGCCGCACTGCGCGTCCATCCGGCGATGAGCGGACAGTGGGGCAAGGATTTCTACGGCATCCAGCGGGCGGTCGCGGCACTCGGCCACGCGGACCCGCCGCCGTCACGGCAGGAGGCCGGACCGGCCGCGATGGAGGGCGTCCCGGCTGCCTGGGCGGCTTCGGTCGAGCATTGGTACGCGACATCTACGCTGACTCCGAAGATCCGCAGCGGCTACCGCAGCGTGCTCGCCAAGATCGGTCGCTGGCTGGCCGCCGAGCACCCCGAGATCACCGAGCCCCGCCAGTGGACCCGACAGACGTGCGCGTCCTGGGTCGCAGCCGTGGACCGCATGAGCGTCGGAGACTTCTCCCAGTGGACCCGCGGCATGCAGTCGCAGAACCGCCTGGGCAAACCGCTCACGCCGCAGACGAAGTCCGGCTATCTCAAAGTGCCCCGCGCATTTTTCCGTGACCTGCACGAATGGGAACTGATCCCGCGCAGGTTCGACCCCGCCCATGCCCTGAGAACGCCACGAAGCGTCCGAGCCCTGATGGGCCCGGACCCGCGGGTGATCGCCGATGACATCTGGGCCAAGCTGCTCTGGGCGGGCCTGAACCTCGAGCCCGGCGACCTGCCGACCGCGGACGGCCGCACCTATCCTGCCGAGCTGATCCGGGCAATCACGCTGACCTGGCTGTTCGCCGGCCAACGCAGCGACGAGATCGCCCGCCTCCTGGTCGGCTGCATCCGATGGCAGCACGACGGCCTGCCCATCCCCGGCGACTCCGGAGAGGTCCTCGCTCGCGACGCCGTCTGCCTGCTGAACGTGCCGACCCACAAAACCGGTACCGCGTTCACCAAACCCGTCGATCCACTCCTGGGCCAGGCCATCGAAGCATGGCAGTCTGTCAGACCCGCTCAGCCGCCGATGCTCGACCGCAAGACCAACGAGTACGCCGACTTCCTGTTCGCCCACCGCGCCCGCCGGGTCGCAAAGCACTACATCAACACGGCGATCATCCCGATGCTCTGCCGCAAGGCCGGCGTCCCCAACGCCGATGTCCGCGGCAACATCACCAGCCACCGTGCCCGGTCCACGATCGCCAGCCAGCTCTACAACGCCAAGGAGCCCATGACCCTCTTTGAGCTGCAGGAATGGCTGGGCCACCGCACTCCCGAGGCAACCACGCACTACGCGAAGCTCACCCCGAACACCCTAGCCAGGGCTTACAACGACGCCGGCTACTTCGCCAGAAACGTACGCACCATCGAAGTCCTCGTCGACCGCGACGCGGTCACCTCCGGCGCCGCCGCCAGCGGTGAACCCTGGCAGTACTACGACCTCGGCCACGGCTGGTGCACCTACACCTTCTTCGAGCAGTGCCAGCACCGCATGGCCTGCGCACGCTGCGACTTCTACACCCCGAAGGTATCCAGCAAGGGCCAACTGCTTGAGGCGAAAGACAACCTGCAGAAGATGCTGGCCAATATCCCGCTCACCGACGATGAACGCGCCGCCGTCGACGACGGGCAGACCGCCCTCGACAAGCTCCTCGAACGACTCGCCGACGTTCCTACCCCCGCAGGGCCGACACCGAGCCAGATCGGCGCCCCCGCGACTGCGACTCTGCTGCCGGTCATCGACCTCACCACCCGCACGCGATCGTGCCGGCCCGGTGAGCCGTGCTGAGGACCCTTCGAACTTTATCCAGGTGTGGGCCAGCACGAGAAGATGCCAGAGTCACCGTCGTGACCTTGATGAACGTGCTCGTCGACTTCGCCCGGACCGGCCGTATCGGACCGCTTCACTGCGGCATGTCCCTGACCCAGGCCGAGGATCTCCTGGGTCCAGGACGCCCACACCCCGCCATCCGGATGAGACCGGACATTGACGGCTACCCCCACGCCTGGAACGGCCTGGAGCTGTCCATCACCCAACGCCTTGTAAGCGGAATCTCGATCAGTCTCCGGCCAGGCTCGACAACCATGTTGCCGCCCCTAGTCTTGCCAGACTCAGAGTCCTACCCGTCCACAGTGCTCCGAGAAGACCTGATCGCTGGCCTTGACGCAGTCGACTGCCGCCACGACATCAACGACCGCCTCACGTTCGGAGAGCAATCCAGCATCCTGACCCAACCCGCCAACGTCTGCGCGGTGTTCTTCACGCCTGGCCGTGACGACCACGTGCCCCATCCTGAACACCTCTACCTCGGCGTGATCCACAAGCACACCGCTTGACATCTTTGATTCCACAGAAAGGGCGGGTAGTCCGCCGGCAAGGCCCGCCATTTGCAGCCGGTGTCGACGACGTAGCGGATGGCGTCGACGATCTCGCGGCGGTGGTGCTTCTCGGGCCGGCCGCCGGTGGGTGTCTCGCAGGCCGGGACTGGGAGAAGGGGTTCGAGCAGGGCCCATTCGGCGTCGGTGGTGTCGGAGGGGTAGCGGCGTCGGCGCATGGTGGCGGGCCTTCAAGCGGTGCTGCCCGGGGCCCGGCCTTCGGCCGGGCCCCGGGCAGCGGGGGGTCAGTAGCTGTTGACGAGGTCGAGGGTGGATTCGATGGAGTTGAGCTGGGCGGTGATGTGGCGGACCCACTTGTCACCGGGGTGGCTGGCGGCGTGGGGTGCGACGGTGCCGGTGATGAACCGGCGGAACTCGGTGAGCTTCTCCTTGATCACCTTTCGTTCGTATGCCTCCAGGGCGGCTCGTTCGGCTCCGAGCTGGTAGCCGTCGGCCCTGGTCCAGATCAGCGGGGGCCAGCCCTGGTCTGCGATGACGTCTCGGAGGGCGGCCAGTCCGGCTCTCACCTGGCTGGGGGTGAGGTCGCTGGCGCGGGTGAGCTGGTGGAAGAGGAGTCCGGCGGGGCGTGCTTCGAAGAGCACGAATCGGACCGTGTCGGCGTGCCGCAGAGCGGCGTCGCCCCGGCGCCGTGAGGCGCGGGGCATGGCTACTGGCCTCGGAGGAGGGCGGCGAGCTCGTCGTCCATGTCGACCTTGCCGGTGTCGACTGCGTTCTCGATCCAGTCGAGGGTGGCCCTGACCTTGGCGATGTTCTGGTGGACGATCGCCTGTTCGTCCTCGGTCAGCTGGCGGTCCCGCAGGCCCGGGACCGCCCGTCCGGAGGCTGCTACGAAGGAGTGGCAAGCGGTGACCAGGTCGAGGAACTCGACCGTTCGGTTGACCTGCTTGACCGCCGGCGCGATGGGGCTGGTCCGTTCGAAGTGCTCGCGGGCCTGGCGGCCGCGTTCGACTTGGGCGTGGTTGACCTGGTGGCGGGCGGTGTCGTCGCTCATGGCCTTGAATGCGACGTCCGGGCGCCGCAGCAGGCCGGTTGTCACGGTCGCGGCGACGGTCTCGTCGCGGGTGAACTCCTCGACCACCCTGACCCGGTCCTCGACGGCGACGTGTGCTGAGACTGTGGGCCGGCGCAGCAGGTCGGTGGTGACCACTGCGGCGACTTCTTCGTCCTGGGCGAGGGCGTGGATGGCGCTGATCTTCTCCTGCTTGGAGACCGGGTTCTCGACCTGCCAGCCGAGCACTCGGCTGGCGTCGTCGGCGGTCCATCGGGTTTTGCCCTCGGGCGGCTGTTTCACGGCCGCGAATCGTTCGTCCTCGTCCTCGAGGCTGGCCAGGATCCGGTAGACGGTGAAGGAAACGCCGGGCTGCCGGTGCTCCTTGGGCCAGCGGGATGAGACCCAGCGGGCGTTGTTGACGGTGCTGTATTTGAGGCCGATGTCCTCGGCGAGCCGCGTCAGCGACTCCTTGACGGTCCATCCGGCCTCGGGCCGGGAGCCGTCGCGCGGGCGGGAGGGTTCGATCTCCAAGGCGCGGTCACCGATCGTGAACTGGCCCCGAGTCTGCTGGTCGACGACTTCGCGGAGCTCGGCCACGATCTGTTCGTATCGTGACGGGCTGACGCTTCCGATCTTCTCGTTGTCCTCGGGCATGGTGTGTCACCACCCAGCGCGGGCCATGGCACGGCCATCTTTCTGCCGTGACGGAACAAAGCCCGCTCGTCACCGAGAGTCAGACCGCAAATGGGAAGATCGCAATGAAGGACCGCAGATTACCTGCAACTGACCGAACTTGGACATCTGATGCGTTCGCGCTGCGGTTACTGTGACCGGTCCGCGAACGGATCGTTCCGCCGGCGCCAAGCCCTCACCTTGCACTTCGGCGAGCAATACACGGCCGCGAATCGCCGGTCCACCCCCGCGACCCAGCGGGCCCCGCACTCGCGGCACTTACCCTCACCGACCCCGCTCTGGACGGCGGCAAGGCGTCGGCGCAACCGCCGCTCAACCCGCCACTGCCTGGAACGACACGTCGCCGAGCAGAACACCGCGTCTGGCCTGGCGCCCGGTCGTAGCCGGTCACCACAAGCCCGACAAGCCCTCTCCATAGCCTTGTTGGCGTCCTTCGACATCAGCCAAGCCTAGGCCCCCAGGCTAGCCGGTACAGGGGTTCAGACACAGGCACTCAGGGCTACGGACCCCCGGACCGACGACGAACTACGCACCGAGCTGGCCGGCCTGCGCGACATGCTGCACAACGCCGAGACCACGCTGCGCACACTGCGCACCGAGCTCTCGGAGACCAGTGCCGCAGACGCCGTCCTGCGCGGGGAACTGCGGGCGGCCGTGCAGGCAGCGACGGCTGCCACCCAGGAGGTGCTCGCTGCCCGGGAACTGGTCGAGGCCCGTGAGTCCGTCGTCGCCCAGGTCGAACTCGACCTGCGGCGCCTCGAACGCTCCGCAACCGCGATCGACCAGCTCTCCCCCTTCCACTTCGTGGTCTGCCCGCGCTGCGCGCAACGCCTCGAAGCGCGGCCTGTCCCGGAAGATCACTGCACCGTCTGCCTCCAAGCTGATCCCGCCGAGGAGGATGTGGACCCGGCAGCCGTCCGGGAAGCGCGCAGCGCGCTGGAGCAGCAGCTGCAGGACGCGCGTGAGCTGATGCGAGCGGACGCCGAGGTCCTGCGCAGGGCCCGTGACCGATCCTCTGATGCCGAGTTCCTCGCCACCAATCTGCGCCGGCAGCTCGATGCCCAGACACGCGACGTCGTCGCCCCGCGGTTCGACGCCATCTCGGACGCCAGTGCTCGCGTCGCCGCCCTCAACGGCGGGATCGACGCCGTCCTACACCTGCGCGATTCGTGGGCGCGCGTACGGACCATCGCGCAAGCCGCCAAGAACATCACCGCGCGACGCAAAGACGCCAACGCCGAGCTCAAGGTACGCAGAGCAGAAAGCGACGCCAGACGATCCCTTGTCGGCGACCTCAGCAGTCGTTTCACCACGACCCTGATGGAGCTGAACCTGCCCTGGGAGCAGTCGGCCGTCATCGACCCGGGAACGTACCTGCCGGTGGTCGACAACACACCCTTCGAAAGCCTCCAGGCGTCAGGCGGCGCTCTCCAAGCAGGCGTCAACATCGCCTACCACCTCGCACTCCTGGAGTGCGGACTCACCCACCCCGACATCCTCGTCCCGTCGATCCTCATCATCGACTCCCCCCGCAAAGCGCTCGGCAGCAACCCCGACGACCGGGAACGAGGCCGACGGATCTACAGCCGCTTCAAAGCCCTGACCGACGCCTACGGCTCGCGCCTCCAGCTCATCATCGCCGACAACGACACCGCCCCCTTGCCGGACGACGCCTTCAGCACCATCCAACTCGACTACACCCACCCCATGGTCCCCGGGGTCGCCCACCCCGGCCCCAACCACACCACACGCACCGAAGACGAGTACCAGGCGTAGCCGCGACCTCGGTCGTGCACTGTTCCTCTTGGGTGATGCGCGCCCAACGGGGGTGGTCTCGGGGCTCCTCAGCGGATTTCATGCCGCTGTCTTCGACCAGGGCCCGCTTGGGTCAGCTGCTGGCGGTGGGTGTCCTTCTCGGCTGCGACGTACAGGGCCTGCTTCTGGCCCGTGGTGCGGTCCAGGCGGAACCAGCCGGGCATCTCGGCGACGAACGCGTCCGCATCCGGCGAGGCGGGAGGGACGTGGACTTCGCGGACGGTGTCGATCAGGTCGGGGAAGCGGCCTTCTCTCCGGGCCTGGGCCAGCTGCGCGGACAGCTGGCGGTACATGGGCGGCGTGTGCGGCAGGACGCCTTCGGCTGCGAGCCCTCCGCGCGGCCGCCGGCCCCGGGATACGGATGACATCTTCTCTCGGCTGTCGCGTGGAAAGACACCTCATGTGGCTAACAGGGCAAGTTGACCTTGGTCAGCCAGCTGAGAATGCCGCCAGCAGTGTGTCCGCCCGGACTTCCAGTTCGGGCGTCAGAGTTCCGTTCACGGTCACCATGAGCTCGTCGCCGCCGACCGCGCGGGCAAGCCGAACCTCGACTTGCCGGTCCTCACCGACCAAGGGATACGAGTACCAGCCGTCGGGCTGCTCATCGTCGGTCGCCTCGACCGCCAGGGCAACCGTCTCCCAGTCGGTGGCATCGAACCCGTAGCCCACATAGTGCGACAGCAACTCCAGGAACGACCGCAGGTTGCGCTCCCAGATCCATCCACCGACATCTGCCATTGCTCCCCCTCGGTGCTCAGGAAGGACAGCCTGTCATGGAGAGATCTCAGTGATCACCCTGCGGCAGCAGGAGGGGGAAACGCGACCGCTTCATCGAAGGGGACGCGTGCCAGGAGGCAGTGGTGCAGCTGCCCGAGCATCCGGTTGAACAGGTGCCGCAGTGCCTGCATGTGCCAGTCCCCAGTGGTCCGTCGGCGCCGGTAGTGAGCGTCAGCACCGGCCGAGCAGCCGAGGGAAGCGAAGGCCCAGAGATGGCCGACGTGGTTGAGCCGGTTGTTCTTGACGAACCGGCGCCCGACGTAGTGCCGTTTGCCAGAGGCCCGGGTGATGGGGGCCGCGCCCGCGTATGCCTTCAACCCTCCGGCAGTGGCGAACCGCGTCCGGTCGTCCCCGATCTCCGCCAGGATCCGCGCGCCGATCTGGGAGCCGATGCCGGGAAAGCTCAGCATGATCGAGGCATCGGGATGAGCTCGGAAGGCTTCCTCTGTGGCCTGGCCAAGGTCGGCGACCGCTTCGCAGGCGGCGTCCAGCTGCAGCAGCAGCGCCGCGGCCTGCTTGCCCATCGCTTCTTCAACCAGCGGGACCTGGTGCGGGGCCTCGCGGCGGAAAAGCTGCTGCAGACGCTCGGCATCGGCCTCGATGTTCCTGCGCCGGCCAGCCCGCTTCATCATGGCCGTCAGGCGCCAGAGCGGCAGCTTGGCGGCCAGCGCGGGCGTCGGTGCCACCGCCAGGACCCGGCGCGCGTCGGCGCGGGCCAGACCGCCCTGCTTGTCCTTGAACGCCTCCAGGAACGCCGGGAAGTACTCGCGCAGCAGCGAACGCAGCTGGTTGCAGAGCTGCTGGCGGCTCCAGACCGCGTCCTGCTGAGCTCGGGCCAGGACAGCCACCGCCTGGGCCAGGTCGGTGTCGGCCGCCAGCGGCCGGTGCATCGGCATGTCCGTGCGGATGATGTTGGCGAGCACGAGCGCGTCGCCAGGGTCGGACTTCTTGCGACTCACCCCGTGGCGGTCTCGGTAGCGAGAGGCCGCCATCGGGTTGACCGCGAAGATCTGCCGGGGACCCTGCCGCAGCGTGGCGACCAGCAGGCCGCGGCTGGTCTCGATGGCCACCGGGATCGGCGCCTCCGCGGTGTCGCCGTGCTCCGCCAGGAGGTCCAGCAGCAGGCGGTAGCCGTCCAGATCATCGCCGATGCGGCACTTGGCCAGCAGCTTGCCGGCGCCGTCGACGAGCGCGACGTCGTGATGCCCCTCCGCCCAGTCGATCCCGCAGAACACATCCATGAATCCCGCCCCTTCGCCAGTGCTGTTCTCGAAGACGAGCACACGGGGCCGCACGGCGCACTAATTCCAGGACTCCAAGGTCCGCCACCTCATCAGCCGTGCGCGGCACCGCAAGGCCGCACGGGCGCACGCCGTGTCCAGAGCTCGAAGCTCGTGAGGAAGAACGCGTCACCGTGCGGCAGCTCATCCAACGAGGATCCCGAACCCGACAGGCCCGTGGGGGCAGAACGTGCGAGGACCGGCCGGCGCCCAGCGCCACCAGTCTTTTCAAAGACCTCGCACGATCGGAGGTGTCGTAGGGGTCACCACGGCACCGACCGGACCACACACGTCCTGCCCCGGGCTGGACAACGCCGCCCCGGGCCCCTCAGAGATCCAGAACCTCTAATTACTAACGAATTAGAGGTGTCGTTTTCCGAAAGGGGCTTGCCCACGGCCATTGACCTGGGCAAACGGAAGATCATCGAATTCGGGGGGTCCCACCTCCGGTCACACCTACGGTCCCCCGCCTAGTGCACCCCTACAGACAACTGTCCAGCACCCTTCCGGTACAACCCCCACCATCACGCCCCGCCCCCGTTCCGAGCCCTCCCCCAACGCTGCCCGTCTCCTTCGACCAGCCCAACTCGATCTCAGCACCAACCTCGCCCGACACCCTCTTACCCCCTCCCAGACCTAATGTCTGAGTAACCAGACCTCACCACGGGCCCTGTGAGCTGCGAGAACGGGAGGACTCCGGCGTTACACCTTCCCCCACGCATCCCCCTTTGGGTTCCCTCCATGCATCCCCCTCTGGGTTCCCCCGATGTATCCCCCCATGTTTCCCAGGCCCTTGAGTCGGCCGGCTTCGGCGTGCCGTTGATCGGGATCGCCTAGAAGGGCTCCCTGACGCCTGGCACAGACACCGCCGCGGTGCGGTGCGTGCCGGCTCCGCGCGGGGAGGTCGGAGCGGGCACTCGTGCATCAGGCGTCAGGGCCGCCCATGGGCCCGCTCCTGGAAGCTCGGAGACTCCGGGAGGGTGTGCGTCCCGGTGCATCAACGAGCGCGCTGCCGGGCCCGATACGGCCCCGGCAGCGCGCTCGTCGCCCGCGTGCCGGGGCTTCGTCCTGCCAGCGGACTCACCAGCCGGTCTTGGTCCTTCTGACCTGGGACGGGGAGGTTAGCGGTGACTACGGAATTCGTCACTCACTGGGCTGGACAGCGGTTCTCACTCACCGGGGCGCGGGCCTCCTGATCGCGGTCCGGCCGGGGCGGGTTCGTGGGGTCAGCGGGTGGGATCCCATGCTTCGGGGCTGGCGCCTCGCCATTCCACGAAGCCGGGGTCGGTGAGGTCTACGTCCTCGGCGTTCTCCAGCCCGGCGTCGGCGAGGAAGACACGGATGTCGGACGGGCGGTGCGCGACCCCGATGGCGACGCCGTCGTAGCGCACCCGGCGCCAGCCCTGCTCGTCGGGCGGGTAGACGGTCAGCTTGGCAGCCATGCGCCCAGCCTGTTCCCGTCACTCCCCACCGGCACCCGGCCGCGCGCGAACGGGTGACGCACGCCGAAGGCAGCAGCTCGCGGACAGCTGCACTGGCGTCTTCGGCCGCGAGGTACGTTCAGCAGTACGGGGTGCGGCCCTGGCCACAGGGGCCGCGACGGGGGCCGCACCCCGACAGCACGAGAGCGTCCTGCCGGACGATGCCCGCGGCCGGCGCCAGATCCCACTCCCTCGTGCGAGTGGAGCCGAGGCCGTCGGCGAACCGTCTCGGTTCCCGCGCCGTCGCAGCGGTCATGAAGCCGATCGACGAGAAGCACATCGCGGAGCCCGGCCTGGTGGTGCTGGACATCACCGGCGGGGACGAAGACACAGTCCGGGCCGTCATGGCCACGCTGGAAGAGCGTTGGGCGACCTCGGGCATCGCCTCCGTACGCCGGGATCCTGGCGAGCCCGGTGTCCGGGCCCGGATCTACGCCGACGTCCTGCGCCCGGGGCGGGTGGGGCTGTAGCCAGAAGCCTGGGCAAGCCGCCCTCGCAGGGAGCTTGCCCAGCCCCCGTTCAGGCTTGCCCGACAGCCGGCTCCCACAGGGGGCGGGCAAGCCCGGTCCCGTCACAGTGGAAGCACCTGCCGTCGCCGGGGGTGCTGCGGGCACCGATGGTGTTGACGGCGTGGCGCAGGAGCCCGGCGAGGCCGTCGACGTGGGCTGGGTGCAGCGCGAGTTCGCGGCATTTGCCGACCAGGACCTCGAGCGCGATCCCGGGGCTGGCGTAGCCGAGTTGCGTGGTGATGCCGTGGGTGACCGTGCGGATGAGGTCTTGGAGGTGGCCCATCGTCTCTGCCCCGGACAGCTCCACCCGTGCGGTGAAGAGGAGGTCGTCCGGCTCGGTGAGGGACAGCAGCGCAGCCGGTCGCTCGAACGGCACGAGGCGACCGACCGGTTCGGGGTGGGACGCATGAAGGCGTGCCAGGGCGTGCCACATGTCGCCCGGATCGCTCTGTCCGAGCTCGGCCGGGTTCTCCTGCTTGTTTCGTCTCATGCCTCCGGTGTACGGCCGGCTAGGGGGTGTGGGCCGGCTCCGGGCTGCCGCTTCCCAGACGGTGACGCCACGACCTTGGGAAGCATGCCGCCCTGCGGTCCGGGCGCCCCTGGGCAAGCCATTCGTGCGGAGGGGCTTGCCCACCGGGCACGTGACCGATGCCCGGTCGCCGGACTGCGCGTGACCGATCCGTCTCCTGTGGTCGGTCAAACAGCACGTCAACGTCGTGACCGACCCGTGCAACTCCGAATCGGTCACCAGCCGTCGGTCAGCCACGGCTTCCCGAGAAGCCCCAGGCGGACCATGGCCGACGCCGCTGTCTCCGGCGTGCTCGGGCCGGGGCGGGCAAGCCTCCGTTCGGGACGGCTTGCCCAGCCTTCCCGCAGGTGACGCTGCGGAGGGGAACGCAGGGTTCTTGGCTGGCCGATCTCTTGCGTCTGGGCTGCTGCTTGCCCGACCGTTTGGGGATCCGTTGTGCAGCTCGGGGGGAGTATGGGCTTGGGGAACAACCGGGTGCGGCTCAGCGGCGGTTCGGCGTGGCAAACGGACTTCCGTCGCCGGACCACAGGCCAGGCCCCCAGGACCGCGATGGAGATCGCCACAGTCCGCCGCACGCTGAACCACACTCTGACTGAACTGAAGCGGGCCATCGACCGGTATGCGGTCGCGGTCGCCGCCGACCTGTATGCCCTGGCATGGCAGCAGGCGGCCGGAGCTCCACCGAGCGAGACCCGCGAGCAGCGGGCACAGCTGCAGGACTTCAAGAGGATCCTGGGCTCCCGCCGGTGGCAGGAGGAAGAACGACGCCAGGCCGCCGCAGCGCCCCCAAAAGCCGTCCCACCACAGCCCAAGCAGACAGTCGCCGCACCCAGAGTGCGACCGGACGTCGCCCGGGCGGGCGACTCCGCTGTTGTCCGGCCGCCGCGCCGGAGGATCACGCCGTCTGCGGCACCTCGGCGTTCCTCCGCACCGCCCCAAGCCCCCATCCCGGCTCCGGCTCCGGCTCCGGCTCCGGTGGTGAAGTCCCGCCCGTCCCACAGGAATGATCCGGCGCTCCTGGAGACCGGACAGCTGTGGGAAATCGCGACCATATTGCGGCCCCTGCTGGAACAGACCGCCCGCGCCGGCTCCACTACCACCTGGCCCCAGATCCACAAACGCCTGCCGGGCCTGCCCCGCCTCCATGCCGACGACCGATGCGTGCTCCTGTGGCTGGTCGACGAAGACGGCCGAAAGGAAGAACCTCTCCTGTCCGCGCTCGTCACGGTCGGGGACCGCCAGATGCACCCCCGCTTCCCGGCCGTAGCCGAACAGCTCGGCTGGAGATGCCCGGCCGGCAGCCGGCAGCACACCGCATGGAGCTACGAAGTCCTCAAGGTTCACCAGCACTGGCGCCACCGACACTGACCCCGTGCTCCCTACGTGCGCACCGAGCCCGAGGCAAGCCGAAGCCGCTGTGGGGACGGCTTGCCCAGGCTCGCCTTGGGCTTGCCCAGCCTGTTGGACCGGCTCCGGCAGCTGGCGGGCAAGCCGCTGCCGGAAGCTTGTCACCCCGTCGGGCTCACCGTGCCTTCGGCAGTGCTGCCAGGGACCGGCGGTTCTCGCTGCGGCCGACGACTCACCACACCGGTCGATCGGCCCCGTTGCGAATCAGCAGGGGCAGGGTCGTGGTCGCCACGGCGAGCCGGTGGTTCACGCCCCCGACACCGCCGGCCCGCTCGTGGAAGGCGGCCGTCCTTGGGTGATTTCTCCCCTCCCGGCACCGTCCTCTGTCCACAGGACCGCGCTCCGAAGATCGCTTCCGAGGCCGCCGCGATCGGCGGGGCGGCCCGATCTGCTCACGGCTCCAGACGTTCTACGCCGCAGACTGTCGCCCACAACCAGCGTGAGCACCCCGAGAGC
Organism: Streptomyces sp. NBC_01351; assembly: GCF_036237315.1. GTDB lineage: Bacteria > Actinomycetota > Actinomycetes > Streptomycetales > Streptomycetaceae > Streptomyces. Next base: position 142,639 of record NZ_CP108357.1, read on the forward strand.
CGGTCACACCAGCCTTTTGCCCTGCGACTTCATGTTGGCGGAGGCTCAGTGCGGTGGCCGGGAGTGCCGTGCATCGTCGGTGTGCGCACTGGTGCGCACGATGTCGTTCACTCACCTCTGGCGGCGTCGGCGCAGACGCGCGGCCCGCCAGGGGTTCGGCCGGCCGCCGGGGTACTGCCTGGAGCGGCGCCGGACCGGCGGCGGCTTTGGCGACGCGTACAGCGCCGCCCGCAGCCGGATCGCGTCGGTGAGCTGCTCCAGACGCTCCAAGCGCTCCGGCGAGAGGTGCAGCGGGACCGGGTCAACCATGGGGGCCTCCGTACTTGGGTGGTGTTGGTCCCTGCACCCTCGCCCCTCTCCGTCACCTCCAGGACGTGAGCGTCGGCCACGTCCCGGCAGGTGGCCCGGCGACTTCGTGCTGTGTCCCGCCGGGCGGGCCGGGCTCTCTCCCGGCTGCGTCCGTCACTGCTGTGCCGCTCCTCTTCCCTGGGCCAGCCTGGGGTGCTGGTGCGGCTGTTGGCTGGCGGGACTGGCCGCGTCGGCTTGCTGCTCGGGCTGTGGCCGGTCGGCGATGGCGCGGCGGCGGGCGTCAGCCTCGCGCTTGAAGGCGGCGAACCGGGCGAGGTTCTCCGGCGTGCTTATCCACGTCGCCGGATCGGTCGTGCGTCCCTCCAGCAGCTCCGGCATCGCGGCCTGCTGGTGGGCGTGGACGGCTGCGGCTTGCTGCACTGGGGTGAGGGCGGCGTCCCGGCCGGGGTGGTCGACGGCGTGCGGTGCGGCCGCCGCCTGGTCGTGGTTGTGGTCGTCGGTGCGCGCGGTGGCCGACGCGGTCGCGGCCGGCGCTCCGTCCAGCACCGGAGGGGGTGCGGTGCGAGCGAGGCGGATCGCGTTCTGCAGAGCGAGGCTGGCGACCTGTGCCCGCTCGTACCGGGTCGACGCCCGCGGCGGCCTGCCGTCTGTACCGGCGATCCACCAGCGGGCGGGCCAGGCGAAGTCGGCGGTGTAGGTGAGCTGGTCCGGCGCCGGGGTCCGGCGGCCCTTCTGGGGCACGGTGAGCTGGCGCGAGTGGCGGTCCAGGGCCTTGTCGGCGATGTAGTTGTCCAGGCCTGGCGGAAAGACGCGGCCGCGCATGGTCTCCAGGAGATGCCGGCGTGCTTCGGCCAGGACATGGCGGCGGGCGAAGGCGTTGCGGACGGTGTAAACGACCGCGGCGACGTCGACAGCGGCGAGCACGGTGTCCACCAGCGGGCTCACCCGGGCCCGGATCGCCGCACCGGCCGCCCGACACCGCTCCAGGAGCCCGTCGATCATTCGCACGCCGAAGCGCCAGAGCGCTGAAGCGCGCCACCACGCGCGCAGCTGCTCCAAGGGCTTCGGGGTCTTCTTGTCCGGGCGGGTGTCCTGCGCCGCCCACCAGCCGAGTCCGTGGCGGGCGCGCTCGCCGGGCAGCCGCCCGTGCTTGGCGACGTACTCGTCGGTGACGCCCTCCAGCGCGTCTGCGATCCGCTGGCGGCGGGTGGAGGACCAGTCGATCAGCTCTGAGTCGACCCCGGCTATCTCCATGACCGGGCGCAGGCCCGGCGTGACCTCGCGGGGCACGGTCGCCAGCCCGAGCTCCTCACACACCTCGGTCGTCATTGTGAGGGTGTAGAGCGTCCCGGCGGCCACCACATACTGAAGGAGGCGGCGGGTGTCCAGCGCGTACCAGGAGCCGTCCGGGCGCTGCACCCGATTGGCGATCAGACAGTGCGTATGAAGCAGGGGAAACCCGTCACGGTTGTCGAAGTGCCGGAACGCCGCGACGACCAGGCCCGGGGCCTTCGCACGTTCCCGGCCTGAAGACCACCGGGTCTCCGCGACCTCCTCCTCCAGCCAGCGCAGCACGGTGGCGATGGCCCGCTCGTGCGCCCGCTCGATGACCCGCCGGGTGTGATCATCTCCCAGCGCCCACAGCACGATCAGGGACGCCTGCGCACGGAACACGAAGTCGAACGCGAGCAACGGAGTCTGCTTCCGCCGCTGGATCTCCTCGATCGGCTGCCCGAGGACGGTGTCCCGTCGCGCCGTCTCCAGATCGGCGCCCTCGTCCAGGCGCTCGCGTTCAATGCGGTCGGCGTCCGGGTGCCGGCCTTCCCCGAACAGCAGCTCCGCCTGCCGCTCCGTCACCACCGAGCCCGCGGTGAGCCCGAGCGCAGCGAGTCCCAACCCCATCCACACCCCGGGCGGGAGACCTGCTTCCTCCTGGGCGTCCTTCATCGGCTTCCCAGCCGGGCGGCGGCCGTCCCCGAAAGCTACTCCCCGTACGTAGTACCGCCAGGCATTCCCCGGCTGAACCTTCGCGACACTGATCATCCCCACAGGGGACACTGGCCCTGACCTGTGAGAAAGCGCGATCCCGTGGGGCGGGACAGTTCACCAGACCTTCACGGCAAATCCCGCACGGCGGGCGCCTGCGGCGACGTCTCTCCCGCCCGGCAAACACCGTCTTTCACACCCACGGCCCCTACAGGGGGCCATGCAAATGCTGCGCGACAACCAGTCACCCACGCCTCACGCACCCCCAACAACCGACAGCAGACGACTCCACCGTCAAGTCGCGCACGCCTACGCACCGCTCCCCCACCCGACGGACCATAGCCCCGCCCCTGCACCACTAGTGCCCGTCACAACCGGCCGTCGCCTGGGTGGCTACGCCTTCCGTCGGCCGCCCGGCCACGGAGGCGGCCTTGGAACGTGCGAACCGAACGCGCTGCTCAACTCGCCACGGTGCTAGACATCCCGGCGGCCGGCGCACCGTCGCTCTGGGGTGGGAGTTGGTTCAGCGGCTGAGGTAGCGCGTCACGTACCGGCGGGCCGCGGCCTCGCTCGTTCCGAGCCCGGTTGCCACCTCGTCAATCGGGACTCCTTCGTCGAGCAGGGCGTTCGCCGCGTCCTCCCCCACCTCGGCGATGAGGTACTGGAGATCGGCCAACGCCTTCAGCACAACCAGTGGGGACGCCAACGAGAGGTTGCTCAGCTGGCCGGTCAGCTCGGTCAGGACCGCGCTGAGCGTTTCGGGCAGGGGCACGCTGGCGTCCCGAATCACCGTTAGGTGCGCGCCGACGTCCGCGATCGGGCCGTCCAGGTCGACATCAGCCTCGTACAAGGGGAGCTCGCCGAGCGTCGTCCAGTCCAGCGGGTACTGGGCCGGACCCCGCCAGCCGCACGAGCACGCACCGCGGAGCACCGCGGCGCGGGGCCGGCCGAACCGCCCGTCATAGACGTGCCACTCCGTCGACGTCGGCATCTCCCCGCCGCTGCCCACGTCGAAGTACACGGGGCCGGGCTCGGTGCCGTCCTCGAGCAGCACGCCCACCGAGCCCTCGTGCGCCGCCTTCAAGTCCCTCAGTGTGTGGTCCGCCACGTCCATCCCCTCCACATCGTGCGCCTGCCATCCAGCTCGGGCCGCCGTACCCCTCCGGTCCGCCGGATCCAGCCTGCCGTATACGTCCGACCGCGTACGCATATCCGGCAAAGCGCCACCCTTCAACGAAAGGCCGACGTCGCCGCAGTCGTGACGAACCACGGCATCAACGTCGAGGGCGGCAGTTTTACGGTCGTAAAACTCGGCCGGGCAACGATCCGAGGTGCCCCCGATCCTGATGAGGGCGTTGGCCTGACCACGGCGGAATGGGCCGTTGGCGACTGGAGTGCAGGTCCTTCCGGCCAGTTTCGATCATCTTCGGTCGACGGGAAATTCCGGTGGGGGCTCCCCGTAGTAGTCACGTGGCGCAGTGAGCGTCGTCCCCGGAAGGAAGACCTGGAGCCTGAATTGACACCCCCGGACTGGGCCGAGTTCATCTCGGCCATGGCTGGCTTGGTCCACGCGGCGGTTGCCGTGTCCGGCCGGCCCTGGGCTGCGGGCCTGCGTACGCGGAGGACGCGCCGCCGGCCCGCGGGCGGTGTGGGCGCACCGGCACGGCGCACGCCGTGCAGCGTTACGAAGACCGTCGTCCTCCGCTACGAGCCGCCCGATGGCGGCCGGCTGACGATCTGGGCGATAACGGCCCTGCCCTCGGACGTAGGCCGGGAGGAGGACGGTTCGTGCTAAGCGGTTCACCGGACGGAGGCCTCCCCCGCCGACGGGAGGTGGTCCGTCTGTTCGAGACCCACTTCGGGGAGTACCAGCAGAAGGTCTTGGCCTTCCTGCGGTACGAGTTCCCGGACCTGCACAACTACTGGGAGGAGATCGTGCAGGAGGCTTTGGAGCACACGCTGCATGTCTGGCTGGAAGGTCGGAACCGGCCGGGCTGCCCGCCTCTGCCCTACATGAAGAAGGTGGCACGCAACTTGGCCATCGACTCCTATCGGTCTCCCGAGTGCCCGCTGGACGACTGCGATCTGCTGCCGCTCGTCGACGAGCGGGTGGTGCGCCGGCACGAGGTGTTCACGCCTCTCGACCCCGCGACGGAGATCGTGCTCCCGGCCTTGGCGAACATGAGGCGATCAAAGCGTAAAACCGTCGCAGAAGCGCAGATTCAGGGAAAGGATGAGGAAAGCATCGCAACCGACCTGGGACTCCCGCGCGAACAGGTCCGGTCTCTGAGCAGCAAGGCAGCCAGGGATCTGCGTGAGATGGACGAAGTCCACGACCACATCCGTCCAGCACACCAGAGGAAGAGCCGGCGCGGGGAAGAGGACGCAGGTGACTGACGTGAGCAGGAATGACAGCGGCCGAGGCCCTCGTCCGGGGTACGCCCTGGACGGGTTCGCCGCCGTACTGTCCGGACTGAAGGGACCGAAGGACTACTGGGACCGCCCAGACGGAAACTGGGGACTGCTGATCGGCCCGCGCGCGGTCGCACGGCGTCGGCACGCGAACTCGTGCTATCGCCTAGGGAGCAAGGCGTTGCGCGCCGGGGACTGGCAGCGCGCGGCAGCCTGGCTCACGCGCGCCCGAGCTGAGCGGCATCCGGGGGCAGCGTTCCGGATGGCCGTCGTGCTGTGGCGAACTGCGGCAGTCGCCAACGATCAGGCGGGCCGGGGGCAGGACATCGTCGCGGCGGTGATGGACGCGGCCCGCTTTGGTCACGGTGATGCGCAGCGTCTGCTGGAGGAGAACGGCTGGTCCGTCCCCAGCGCCACGGAGCAGTCCGCCACGGCGGTGTCTGGGTCAACGGGGGCGGCCAGGTGGCAGGACCCGGCGTTCGCCGACGCCGTTGCCGAGGCACTGGCTGTACTGCGGCCCGGTGTTCCGCGCGCGCGCCGGCGGCCCCTGGCCCCGCAGGAGGTCCTGACAGACGAGGAACCGTCCTCCATCGAGAACCCTTCGGTGGCCCTGGGTTCCGTGAACAGCGGCGGTGCTCGCTGGGAAGGCGGCGAGCAATATGGCGAATCGGCGATCGGGTTCCAGCTCGGCACGCTCTGGGCCCCGCCCTCGGCGGCGACTGACCCCGGACACACGCCGCGGCAGTGGGAAGACTCGCTGCGGATCCTGGACGTGCTCCAGCTGATCAGGGAAACCGGCCCTGGCGTCCCCACCGAGGTGGTGGCGACGACCGCGGGCATCACCACGGCCGCTGCGGCGGAACTGCTGGTCTGGCTCAGCGAGACCAGCCTCACCCGGCGTTTGTCCGACGGGACATGGGAGCCCGGTCCGCTGCTGGAGCGGATTGACCGCGGCGAGGACGTCCTGAAACCGGTACTCGACCAGCTCATGGAGGACACCGGCGCCGCCGTCTATGTCAGCACGTACGACGACGGCGAGATCGTCGTCCCCCATTCCGCCTTCGGCCCCACAGCCCCCGAGGTCACCGTCACCGCAGAGTTCTGCGATACCGCGCACGCGAGTGCGGTCGGCAAAGCCCTGCTCTCCCAGCTCGACGAGGACGCGCGCAAGGAGCACCTGTCCAGGCGTCCCACCATCCCGCTCACCAGCCGAACCATCACCGACCACCTGCAGCTCTTCGACGACCTGGACCGCTACGGACCGGAAGGCACTCACTTCGACAAGCGGGAGTACTCCGACGACTGGTACTGCGTCGCCGTCTCCCTACCGCTGCCTGACAGGGCCTGCTGCGTCGCCGTCGCCCTACCCGTCGCCCGCTCCCGCCGTCTCCTCAAGGCCGCCGACATCCTCAGCAACCGCTCCACCGGCCTGCTCCTCGCGCTCGTCCTCGCCACGTACAGCGCACCCCAGACCGACAAACCTCGGAAGGAAGACCAGCCGTCCACCGACGACCACCTGACTAAGCCTGTCCAAAACACTGCACCCCTGGAGAGCAGCCTGTTCGTACCGCCCAGCGGTCTGCTGCTGCCCCCGTCCCTGACTGGCCGCCATACCACGACCAGCGGCCTGCTGATCGTCAGCCAACGCTGAGGGGTGGGGGATCCAGGGATTCGACGGTCGGCTTCGCCGCCTGATCGGTCAGGCTGGCTGCTTGGGCGGCTGGGGTGCTAACGGCGTTAGCACCCCAGCGCGTCAAAAGGCGTCGAACCCGCCCGGATGGCCGGGCGGGCTCGGTTGTGTGGTGCCTTGGTGCTAGTGCTGCGAAGCGGAAGTTCCGCCGCACTGTTGAAGACGAGGCTGCCGCCGCCGACCAGCGATGATGGCGTGAGGAACGCTGTGCAAACCACCGACAGGGCGTCCGTCGCAAAGCCATAGGGTTCGAGCATGGAATCCGTACTGCTGTCCGCCGCCCTTGTGCTCGTTGTCCTGCTCTTTCTGTCGTCCCCGGCGGGGAAGATCGTGAGTGTCGAGCGGCGGCTTGCCCGTCTGGAGCGGAAGATGGATCTGCTGCTCGGCCACCTCGGTGTGGAGGAGCCGCAGATACCCGGCATGGAGCGGGTGCATGAACTGATCCGGCAGGGTAAGAAGATCGAGGCCATCAAGGTGTATCGACAGCTCACCGGCGAAGGGCTCAAGGAGGCCAAGGACGCTGTGGAGCGGATGAGCTGACCAGCAGTAGCGCCCGCCGTTTCTAGCGCTGCGCCGCGGAAGTTCCGCCGATGGCCATCGGCTCGCCGTGCATGGTGCTTGATCCTGATGATCGGTGCGTGTTGGAGGACCGGGTACGCGCGCATACGCGGTGGCGCCGCAGACGCAATCGGCGGGCTAGGCCGACGGCTTGCGGCGGGCCAGCACCCGGGCGCCCACCAGCAGCGGCGCAGCCGGCGGCGCCCCCGCTCGCATGGCTTGGGTGCTAACGGCGTTAGCACCCAAGCCATGCGAGAGCCCGCGCAGTGAAACCTGCACGGGCTCATGCCGGTTCCGTACCAGGCTAGTCGTTGCCATGGGCGGCAAGAAGGCGCTCCAGGAGCACCTCACGCTGCGCGAGGTCCATCTTCTCGAAGACGAGGTCGGCGACCTTGTGACCGTCGTCCCAAGGTTCCCGGACCCTAGGACTGGTCGGCTGAGGGATGTGTGTTGTCTCGGTGGCGGCACTCTCGACGTCCACGGACGAGGGCAGGCCCCCTGAAGGCGGGGACACTTGCACTGGGTCGGCTGCGGTGGCCGCAGCCGGGGTGCTAACGGCGTTAGCACCCTTGGCGGTCTGGGTCTGCTTACGCTGCTTGGTCCGAGCCCGCTTCTCGAGGGCTTCCTCGACCGCCTCCTGCTGCTGCTGCGCAGGCAGCTGCCCGACGTTCCGCGCGATCTCTACCGGAAGGCTGCGGTTCTCAACAGCGGTCTGGAGTTCCGGGGTCAGCTTCAACAGGGCAATGCGCTGGGTCACCCACGGGCTGGACTTACCCAGGGCGCGCGCGACGGCACGCTGGGATCCGTGTACGGCAACGAGGCGCTCAAGGGCTTTCGCCTCGTCTAGCGGATCCAGGCTCTCGTGCTGAACGGCTGCGGTGAGGGCGGTCTCCAGGAGGGTGTCGGCGCTCTCGGCAAGGGAGTTGTCGACGTGCACCGGCACGTCGTCCAGGCCTGCGAGCCGCGCGGCGGCAAGGCGTCTGTTGCCGTCCACGACGACGAACGCGGCACGGCCGAGATTCGACTGACCCGGGTGTGCTTCGAGGAACGCCATCTTGGTGACGATGGTGAGGGGCTGGATGATTCCACGCGAGGCCAGGCTGTCCGCGAGGTCCTCGACGGACCGGAGCTCCACACGAGGGTTATACGGGTTGTGTGCCAGAGCCTCCAAAGGCACACGGCGGGTCTCTTGCTGGCTGATGGCCGGCTCAGCGTCCTGCCCCGAGAACCGGGCGAAGCTGGCAGCCCGGCTGCTCATTGGCTGAGCGACCGCGTCGAACGTGGGGGAGTCCCCCAGCATGTCCGCCTTGCTCATGCGATCTTCACCCCTCGTGCGATCTGCCGCATCTGGTGGGACTGCTCGCAGTCGGGCGCGTAGTCCAACAGCGGGCGCTGCTTGCGGACGGCCTCGCGCTGTTCCTTCACGTCTGGAACGACGGCGAGGACCGGGGGAGTACCCAGCGACTTCCACTTGTCGAGTGACGATGTCGCGATGTAGCCGCGGCGGCTGTCGAACTTGTTGACCACGAGACCGAGCTGCTCGATGGAGATGTCGAAGTCTCGGGAGAGGGAGTCGATCTGCTGGATGAGCATCCCGTACGCCTGCGCTGAGGTGTCTTCGGCTTCCACGGGGATGATGAGGCCTGAGGCTCCGGGCTTTTCCTCGTCGCGCTGGCGGCCGAAGGTGAGGGCCGCGTCCATGGCAAGGCCGAGGCTGGGCGGGGAGTCCACGACGATGACGTCGAAGTGTTCCTCCAGCGGGGCGATGGCGCGCTCGAGTGCAGCGTGGCGCGGACCCCTGAACATCGTGAGACCCGAGTCGAGGAGGAACGCGTCGAAGGCTGCGGGAAGGATCCGCAGTCGTCCGCCAAACCGGTTGCCCTCTATGGCAACGGTGAGGTCGAGGAGCGGTTGCTTGACCAGCTCGCGGTGCAGCATGTGCGTGATGAGGCTCTCCTCACCGGCAGGGATGGCGGTCAGGCCGAGCTGGTGGGTGAGGTGGCCTTGCGGGTCATAGTCCACAAGTAGGACGCGCAGGCCGTCCTCGGCCAGGGCCTCGGCGAGGCCGGCGGAGACGGCGGTCTTGCCGACGCCGCCCTTCTGGTTACAGACGACGATTCGCCGCGTGATGCCCTGGGATCCGGCAGGGTTGTCGGCAAGCCAGAGAACGACGGACTGCGCCAGCCCTTGGATGTAGGAGACGCCGCGGTGGCGGCAGTCTGCCTTGAAGTCCTCGTAGAGGCCCTCGGGGAGGTAGGTGCCGAACGAGTCGGCTCCTGCTGTGTTGACGGCGGGAAGCTCGTCCGGGCAGTCACGCCAGGCCTGGATGCCGGAGGCGACCGCGTCCTGCATATCGGTCTGGAGCTGCGCTGCACGGACCTTGAGGGCTTGCTGAAGGTGAGCGGGCAGCTTGGAGACGAGCTTCTCCCGCTCAGCTCCCGAGTTCGGAGATGACATGCACGGCAGCATACTGCCGCCACCCGTGGTTTAGACGATCCGTTAGGTGCGTTTTGCCGATTTCCAGCGTTAGTTGCTGATCTTGCGCTAACGCCGTTAGCACCACAGGTGTGGTGCTAACGGCGTTAGCACCACGAGTGAACGTCGGTCCGGTGCACGGTCCACCTCCAGCGAACACCTGCAGAACCACACCTCGATGGCGAGCATTGACCCATGCCGAAGACACTGAAGTTCACCGGTGAAGACAAGAACATGACCCTGGAAGAACTCGAAGCGTTCGTGAAAGCAGCACGAGCAGCCGACGCGCCTGGCGACAGCAACGTCAGCGCCACCCTGAGCACGACCGGGAAGATCAAGGAGATAGAGGTCGAGCTTCCAAGCTCTTAGCCGCTCCGCCTTAACCGCGTCGAGGCGCCAGCGGGCTGGTCAGGGGGTGCTTACGGCGTAAGCACCCCCTGAAACGCAAGGGCCCGGATTCCTGCGGTGTCACCGCAGGAATCCGGGCCTTCGTATGTGCACGGGTGGTTCAGCTGGCGAAAAGTGGCAGACGGACGGGCCTGCTACCCAAGGTTCTTGGTCCGGTCAACGGGTCTCGGTCGCCCGGCAGCGCAGCCATGCACGGACAGGCGAGCGGGCTGCAGGGAGTGCCGGGAGTAGGTCGTCGAGCTCTCGGATCTACTCCTGTCCGTGCCATTCGGGATCACACAACTCGGCGTCACAGACAGGGCAGCCGAGCACCTCGTCGGCGACCTCGCCAGGGTCCTCTCCAGAACCGCCGCAGTACGGACACAGCGTGTACCGATGGTCAACCGGGGCCGGATGGGAAGCCCGCTTTGGAGGATGGCCAGACCCCGGACACCAAGCTCACGCAGCACGGCGTCAGCGCCGGCGACGTGGGTGAGGGGCGTGGTGTCGGGTTGGTGGTCGGCGAGCATGCGGTAGGCGGTGGCCCACGCCAGCGTGGTGCGGTCGATTTCGGGGCCGGGTAGTCCGCTGGCCCAGATGTCGGTCGGGTCGGTTCGGGCGGCGCGCCCGGGGGCGCTGTGGGGGAGATTCAGGGTTTCGAGGACGGTTCGGGCTGCGGTCAGGAGGTGGACCTGGCGGCTTACGGGCAGGTTGGTCTGGCTCACGCATTGCCCCTGTCTCGGGCGGTGGCGGCGAGGGCACGGCAACGGACCAGGGCGCGGCGCTCGGTCCAGGCGGTGGCCGCGGTGGTGGGGTGGGTGCCGCGCAGGGCTTGGGTGTAGAGCCAGCGGTCGCGCTGTTCGTCGGAGGCGGGGGAGGCGTATCCGGCGTCGGTAAGGGCCTGCCACGTGGTGGCGTTGTGCGGGGCCTGGCAGGTCGTGCACAGCGGCTGGGTGATGGGCGGGTTGTCGGACATCTGGCAGCCGGGGCTGCACGTCCAGGCAGGGGTGCAGCCGCAGCCGAAGCACGCGGCGGGGTCGATGCCGCCGGGCTTGCGGAGCTTGTAGAGGCTGACGCGGTAGGCGTCGACGGAGGGCCAGCGGGTGTGGCAGTGGCGGCAGGTGCGGACGCGGGAGTAGCCGGAGCGGCCTGGGGTGCTGGCGATGTCGCTGGTCCGGCTTGCCCGTCCGCAGACCGGGCACTGCTCCTGGACCGCGACGTCCTCGGCCTCCAGCCAGTCGACCGAGACCAGGGTGATGGGCAGGGCGTGCTCGGCGTCAGTACCGGTCAGTTCGGTGTGCCACGGGCAGTAGCCGTCGCGGGGGACCGCTCGGGCCCACGTCTTCTTCACGCCGAACGGGATCAACTCGTCGAGTTCACGGCCGGGGAGGATTCGCTGGCCGTAGACGAGTCGGTACTGCGCGGCAGTGACGGCGAGGATGCTGCGCTCGTCCGGGTGTCCGAGCATGAGGAGTGTGCCGCAGTCCTCCTCGATGGCGACGACAGGAATGCCGTAGAGGCGGGTGAAGCCCTTCGCCGTGCTCAGCGGGAAGGCCTCGGTGTTGGTGAGCGTGGTCATGAATGTGACTCCGTTCGACACGCGGGTCAGGGGTGGTTGGCGTCGCGGAATGCAGGCTGTCTCTGGCGTAACCGGCCCTGGGGGCGGGTGCCTCCGGTCAGGGCCGGGCCCACATCCACTGGTCGAGTTCGTAGGCGGCGAGCTGGGTGACGCCGATGATGGCTCGCTCGCCCCACTCGTCCTCGACGGTGACGCGGCCGTGGTCGCTTCGCAGGCGGCGGACGACGTAGAGCATGCCGGGCCGGTCGTCGTGACCTCCGGGGTCTTCCTGACGGCTTAGGTCGTCGTGGTCGTTGGGCCTCAGGGCCCAGACCTGGCCGGCCTCCGCCAGGACGAAGGGATCGCTGTTCAGGACTGCGCGGCACACCGCGTCGTACGCGGCCGACTCGGGGATGTGGTCCTCGGTGACGAGTTCGGTGACGCAGGCGGCAATGAACTCCGCTGCCTTGTAGGGGCCGATGAGCTGGTCGATGGGCAGGGCGGCGTGCATGTGGAACCTCCGGTTCGGCTGGGCTCACGGGTGTGAGGGGGCACCGCTCCTGCCTCGGCCCGCAGGGATGGGCCGAGGCAGCACGGAGATCCGTCACGGACTAGAGCTCGGTCAGCGCCTCGATCGGGACCTCGTATCGGCCAAGGACCGGGCGGGTCGTCGGGTCGGGAGTCAGCGCGTTCGGCGGGTCCGGCGGAGCCGGGCGACCCACGGCCGCAGCCGGTCCACGAGCGTGGGGTGGGTGTGCCGCCAGGCGCTGCGGGCCAGGCCGTGGTCGACGGCGAAGCTCCGAGTGGCTCCGCAGGTGCACGTCCAGGCGTACGGCTCGAGGAGGGTGTCGTCGCGGGTGGCGGTGACCGTGACCTGGGTGCCGTCGTGGCGTCCGTGGTAGGTGCCGATCCAGAGCTGGTTCATGGGAGTCCGTTCACATCGGGACACGCCCTGGGCGGCGCGCCAGACAGGAGAAGCGGGCGGGTGTGGGCTGTCGGGTCAGCGCTGGAGCGGGTGCACGTCGTCGGGGGTGTCGTCGGCCGGCAGGGCGGCCGGGAGCTGGATGTGCGGCTCGATCTGGTGACCGGCGTTGTGGATGTGCGTGAAGATCTCCGGGCACAGACTCAGGACGCGCGGCGCGAAGGCGGAGGCGGCGCTCCAGGCGAGGACGGCGAGCCCGGACAGAAGTTGGAGCGCTTCCGCCGCACCCGCGCCATCACCTGCTCCAGGTACCGGGAAGCCGGCGCTGGGGCAGCGGGGACCGGGGATGGTAGGGCGCGGGCGGCCGATCCTGCGGCGGGGCGGGGAACGAGCACGATGAACCCTTCCGTCTCGGTGGAGTGCACGTGGTTGCGCCCGCCGCCCCTCAGGTACGGGGCTGCGGGCGCGGGTTGAGCGTGTAGGCCTGTCGGCCTGTCCGGGCACCGGCCCGGCCGCCCGTGTGCGGGGCGGCCGGGCCGGTGGCCAGCTGGGGTCACAGGGCGGCGGAGAGGACGCCGAGGATGAGGGCGGCCGCGCTGCCGAGGACGAGGGCGGCGCCGGCGGAGGCCCAGAAGGGGTGCCCCGTGCCCTTGGGGTCGCGAAGGTCGCTGAGCCCGTCCGCGATGCGCGCGTGCATCGCGATCAGCGGGCCCAGGGCGGCGTACCAGCGGCCGAGGCGGTCGACCTGGCCGGCGGCTTCGTCGTCGGGTATGTGCCCGCCGTGAAGGGCGAGGCGGTGGGCGTCGCCCACGGCGGCCAGGTCGTCGAGCTGATGGACGACGGGGCTGGTGGTGCGGCAGACGGTACAGCGGTAGACGTAGCGGCGCACGGGCTGTGTCTCCTGGAGGCTGGGGTTTGGGCAGGACAGTGCGACGCCCCGCCGGGAAGGGTCTCCAGGCGGGGCGCGGGGTTGAGCTTGGGTTTGGTGTGGCTGCTGCCTTCTACGCGTTCTCGCGGCTGGCCATCTGGTGCGTGTGGCTCAGTTGTTGATCTGCCTGCGCACGTCGGCGACCATGCGGAGGATTTGGTGTGCCATGTCGGCGATCGCCTGGAGCTGCCGGTCCACGTCCTCCGGGTTCTGCCCGGTGAAGGAGAACGAACGGTCGTCGTTGCTCGGCTTGGGGTCGGTGAACGAGAACGACACGGGCAGCTCCAGCCGGTTCAGATGTTCATGTGGTGGGCGCACCGGATGGCGGCCTCCCACACGCTACGCACCTGGGCACCGCTGTGGGAGTCGTTCCAGGAGGGGATCGACTCCCACTGGTTGCCGTGCTGCCGGCGGGCCTCGTCCAGGAGCAGGTTCCCCGCGCCCTCGTAGGCGGCGTTGCGGGCGCCGGCCGCCGCGCGCAGCGCGCCGATGGAGCAGCGGGCACCTTCGGGGTGGATGAGCCGGTGCTTGGCCCAGCCGTGGGTGTCGAGGAAGTTGAGGGCGTCGGTGAGGGTCTTCTCGACGGCGCCAGTCAGGCGTACCGGCGGCGCGGCGAGGATGAAGGATGCCGGTGCGGGAGCGGCGGAAGCTGCGGGGGCGTTGGGTTCCGGGGTGGGGTCGAGGAGTTCGAACGCCTTCGCGTACAGGTCCGGGTCAATGTGGGTGAAGTGGCTTTCGGTGCGGGTGTTCATGCTGCTGCCCTCCAGAGTCCGTTCTCGTTGATGACCTCGTCCCGCTTCTTCAGCTCGGACAGGCGCGGCTTGATGTTCTTCGCTGACGTGCCCAGCTTTCGGGCGATGGTCTCGGCGGTCATGGGGATGGATTCGTCTCGCAGGAGTTCGAGGATGCGCGGCTTGATCAGCTCCTGTCCGTCGGAGGGGGCCGCGGGGCCAGCGGGGCCCGCCACGACCTGCTGCTGTGGTGCGGACGGGTCCTGCTGCGCCGGCGTAAGGGCGTCGGCGAGGCTGCCCACCAGGTTCTTGCCGCGCTGGTCGACCATCGGGGTCTGCGCGATCGCCTCCCGGTTTTGCCAGGCGTCGCAGTCCTCGACGGCGACTGGGGTCATGTCTCCGGCGAGGGAGACGGGCGCCACGTCCAGGTGCAGGGAACGGAACTGCACGGCCTGGGATCCTGGGGTGAGGAGGTAGCCGAGACCGAAGGTGCCGTCCTCGGGGCCGGCGGCGGCCGCGGTGGCCAGGCCGCTCATGTCCCGGTCGGCAACCTTGGCGTACTGCCCGGGCCACGAGGAGGGGATCCTCGACAGGTCGATGCCCTCCGCGCCCTCGACCGCGTTCGCGCCGACCAGGGAGCCTTGGCCCCTGGCGCAGCGCAGGAACACCGCGCCCCCGCCGATGAGGAGCTGGGAGCGGATGACCGTGGAGTTGCCGAGGTCTTCGGCCAGCGGGGTCTGGGTGGCCAGGAGAACGCCGATACCCCGCTTGAGGGACCGGCGGGTCAGCTGCTCGACGATGGCTTTGGCCTCCGCGTGGTACGGCGAGGAGACCGACAGCAGCATGTGGGCTTCGTCGATGATGAACGCGATCAGCGGGTCGGTGAAGGGGAAGGCGGGGGAGCGGTAGCGGGCCTCGCGGTCGAGCATCAGCGCGTAGGCCAGGCGCAGGGCGCCCATCGCCTCGTCCAGGCCGTCACCGCAGTAGGCGGCCAGGCCCGCTCCGGCGATGGTTCCGGCCTGCGGGGACGCCAGGATCACGGCGATGCGTGACTTGTGGGCGGAGAGCAGGATCTGTTCCAGGATTCCGGACTTTCCGGAGCGGGAGCCGCCGACGAGGTACAGGTGGCGGGCGCCGGAACCGGGCTGGGCCAGGGGGACCAGGGCGGCGTTGGCGTCGATGTAGGTGCCCAGGCGGACGTATCCGCGCGAGTCCATGGACAGTTCGTCCACGACGGAGGAGAGCATCGTGCTGTGCATCAGCGCGTGCTCCTTCATCACGCGCACCCCCATCTGCGAGGGCTTATCGGTGGGCGCCAGTGCGACCTGGATGGTCTCCAGGTTCAGGTTCCCCGCGAGGTCCTGGATGTTGACGGTCCCGATCGCCTTGCGGTCGCGGGTGGCGATTCCCTCCCAGTCCAGGGGCCCGTCGTAACGGGTCAGGGACAGGGTCGTGCCGGGCATCGCTCCCTCCGGGATCGCGACGTACGCGGCCCACACCTGCTCAGGAGTCGTCGGGGCGCCGGCCGCGATCTCCGGCTGGGCCGCCGCCATCTTCAGGTGCACGGCGACGGGCAGCGCGTTCGGCGCGTAGTGCTTCGGGTCTCCCATCTCCACCTGGGAGACAGGGATCTGGTAGACGGCCGCGATGTCCGCACCTTTCACCCGGACCTGCTGGCCCTGGGGCAGCGTGATGATCCCGGTGAACGACACGTGGTCGTCCCCGACGTCGAGGACGAGCTGCGCGAGCTCGGCCCCGGCCTGGATCAGCTTGCGGCCCTCGGTCTGCGTGGGCCCGGAGATGAACTCCGCCCACCAAGCAGCGATGAGCTGCGCCTGCGAGCTCTGCCCCGTCGCCGCAGCCCCGGTCGTGGCAGGGAGCGCGGGGAGCTCGCCGACGGTATTGCGGTGATGGGCCAGGGCGGCCGCCCCGGCCGGGACCGCGAGCCCGAGGGCGAACAGCGGGTCCATGCCGCTCGCCAGGACCTGGTGCGCGGCGATGCCGCAGCCGGTGGCGGTGATCCCGCAGGCGATCAGGGAGCGCAGGGCGGGAGCGGAAGCGTGGATGGCCCACGCCCCCGCTCCGGCCGCTGCGGCGGCGAGGGCGGACCATGGGCCGGCGGTGGCGGATGCCACCGCGAGAGCGGCGGGCGCGTACTGGATGAACTGTGCTCGGGTCGGCCCCATGGGTCCTGCTCTCCTTACGGCTGGGTGTAGAAGACGGCTTCGGCCATGTCGACGGGGGAGGTGTCCACTGCGTCGGCGATGCCCCCGTGGTCGGACTCGACGGTCGTCTTCGCGTCGTCGGCGGCCGCGGCCGCGCTGTCCGCCGCGGAGGTGTACTCGCCCGCCGCCTCCTTCGCGCCGGTCATGGTGACGGCCGCGTCCGCGAACTCGGCGGTCGTGGCGGTGTCCACGGCGAGCGCCTTCATCGTCTCGGAGGCGTCGAGCATCTGCTCGGCCGTGTCGTCGACATCGGCGGCAAGCTTGGTGACGGTCTCGGCGTGCTCGTGGACCTTGTGGGTGAGCCAGGCGAGCTTGACGCGCAGCGCCGCGTAGTTCGCGGCGTCCTTGAGGGATTCGGTGACAGACATGCGGGCCTCTCCTCGTCTCATCGGGCGTTGTAGAAGTCGCGTTCGGCGGGCTTGGTCAGCGGGGAGTCGGCGACGGCCCGGAAGATCTGGCCGTGCCGAACCTCGGCGTTCTGGGACGCGGTCCGGCATGCCTCTTCGCCGCCCTGAATCTGGTCGTGGAGCTTCTTGGCGGCGGCGGCCTGGAGGTCGAGCTGCTCCTTGAGGAACTCGCACTTGGCGATGAGGTTCGCGCCGACGCCCTTCTCCGTGATGTCGGCGATGAGCACGTCGCAGTCCGCGGCGAGCTCTGCGGACTCGTCCACGAGCTCCAGGCACTTCTCAGAGCTGGACTGGCACAGGGTGGCGGCGCCTTCGGCGAGGTCGATGACCTGGGTGAGGGTCATGACCTCCCCACCGCTGTAGGTGCGGCTCTTCCCGGCGGCCGTGGTGACGTGGACACCCTTGTCGTCGACGGTCGCGGTGTGCGGAACGGGCGGGTTGGGCTGCATCGCGGGGTCCTTCCTGATCTGGTCGGGGAGCGTGACGGTCGGAGGCGGAGGGACGGTGCCGGGCGGCGGGATGGTCGGACCCGGCGCAGGCGTGGGAGGCGCGGCCGACGACGACGGCGGCGGCGTGGTCGGCGGCGTGGTGGTCGGCGGCGTGGTGGCTGTGGTGGTCGGCGCCGAAGCCGTCGGGGGCGTGGTGGGCTGCGGCGGAATGGTGGTCCCCGACCGGCGCCCGGAGGACCCCGAAGGAGCCGTACTGGAAGACGAACCGGAAGGAGTGGTTCCCGGCTTCTTCATGTAGGCGGATCGCCATCCGTCACGCAGGCCACCGGCCCAATGAGCGCCTGCGAGCAGCCCGTAATGCGTCTTCGCTGCCGCGTTGTAGGAGGCATTCCGGAAGGTATCCGGTGCCCGCGTCGGCTGCCATTTGTCTTTCGTCTTCTTTTCAGGCTTCTTAATTCCCGCCTTCTCGTATTTGTCGTGCGTGTTGTCGACGCCGGTGAGGTAGGTGATGGCGAGAAGAATGAGGAGTTCCACGAGCCTCCTTCCGTGACACTGTGTAGTTGTCGGCGGTTACCGGTTACCGGTTACAGGCCCTGAGGACGCCGGTTCGGGCCGCCCAGTGCAGCGTGAGGGCGGCGTCTGCGGCCTGTAACCGGTAACCGGTAACCGGTAACCGCGCGGCTGGTCGCCTAGCGTGACGTGCCGACGTTGCTGACCGTGGTGTTCGCGGTATTGAAGACCGACTCGAGGGTTCCTCGGATCTCGTCGCTGAACGGCGTGTACGGCAGGAAGATCCCAGAGACGATCAGCATCAGGCAGATCGCCATCTGCTTTCCCTTCGTCTTCTTGAAGGTGAAGAACAGCGCCCAGCAGAACAGGGCCAGGGCAAAGAACTGGAGCGTCATTTCATGCACCCTTCTCGAAGGTGAATCCCTTATTGTTCGCGGCGACGGCCGCGCTGGAACCGGAGGCGGAACTGGAGGAGCTGGAGGGCGCGGAAAGTTTCTTATAGGCAAGGAGGCCGCCGCCGCCGACGAGCGCCACCCACAGCCAGGGGCTGGAGGTGATGGAGCCGCCGGCCCCCGTGGGCTCCTGCGCCTTGGGGGCCGCGCCGCCGAGGGTCGGGGCGTCGCAGGCGGGGATCTTCGCGACGTCGTACGAGGCCGCCTTGGCCACCGCCGCCGCCCGGATCTTCATGCACTCCAGGTAGACGGCCATCTCCCGCTCGTAGAGCGTCTTGGCCGCGGCTTCCTCGGTCTGTGCCCGCTGCTTGTCGGCCTCGACCTCTACCAGGGCGTTCGCGGCCTTCTCCTGGGCCCGCGCACGGTCCTGGGCGGCCTGGTCGCCCTGCATGCTGGTGACGGCCACGACCGTCCCGCACACCGCGAGGACGGCGATCGTGCCACACACCGCGAGCGCGGCGGTGTTGCGGCGGACCCCGCCGAGCTTGACGGAGAACTTGGACGACGTGCTGGGCTTCTCGGGGGTCTCAGGGTTCATACGGGAGAACTCCTCGTCCCAGTCGATTCCGGACATGGCGGTTCCTCCTTCCAGTGCTGTGGATACGGCCGGTCAAGCCCTCCCTCGGCAGGTCTGCGCCGGGCGCGGACTTGCTGGGGGCGGTGAATTTGGTCTACTGGGCAGGCTGTTGCTGCTTCCGGCAGTCGCGGCGAAGGCCAGCCCAAATTCGACTTGGGCTGGCCTTCACTGTTGGTGTCGGACGCTGGTGCGGGTCAGGTCACTGCTCCGGGCGGTAGCCGCATGCGAGCAGGTCGACCGCCTCCTGGCGGTACTTCGAGGCGGTGTCCGTGGAGGACACCGCCAGCTCACGCTGGATATCTGCGAGCGTCGGCCGACTGGCGTCGTCGCCAACAGCGAGGATCATCCGGGCGACCTTGCGGACTGCCCGCTCGCGCGGAGTGAGCTTCGCGCTGTCCTCGATTTCGACCGCGCGCCGCTCGATTTCGGCGGCGGCGAGCCGCGCTTCGGCAGCAGCGACCTCGGTTTCGGCCTCGCGCTTCCGGGCCGCCTGCGTGTTGGCGTCGGCGAGCGCCTTGCGCTCGTTCTCCTCCGCCCCGAGCCGGTCGGCTTCGGCGGCGCGGCGGCGGGTTTCGGCAGCGGCCTTCTCCGTTTCGGCAGCGACCCGATCGGCTTCGGCAGCACGCTGCCGGGCCTCCGCGATCTCCGCAGTCTCGATCGCCTGCGCCTCCGCCGCGGCGACCCGGTCGGCCTCCGCCGCGAGCTTCCGCTTCTCCGCCGCCTGGCACTCCAGCTCCGCCGCGCGGATGTCCGCGGCGGCCTTGGCCTCGCGCTCCTGGGCTTCCTTGCGGGCCGCCTCAGCCTCGCGGGCGCGGGCCTCGGCGATGACGGCCGTCTCCAGCGCCGCCTCCTCCAGCTCAGCGGCCCGCTCTGCGGCGCTGACCTGGGCTCGGGCGTGTGCGCGCGCCTGACCGGTCTCGCCCTCCACCCGGGCGCGGACGGCTTCGAGCTTGCCCTCCGCCTCCAGCCGGTCGGCCTCGGCCTGCTTCCGCGCGAGCTCCTGACGCGTCTCCGCGTCCAGGCGCCGGCGTTCGGCCTCCTCCGCGCGGGCCTCACCCTCGCGTTCCTGCCGCTCAGGCATCGCGAGGGCCTCGGCGACCGTGTATCCGTGGGCGGCCATCTTCATCGGCAGCAGCTCGTCCTCGGTCGCCTTGCTCAGGTCGCCGTCGTACTTGCGCTTGAGCCACTGCTCGTAACCGATGAGATCCTGCTGGCGCCGGATCATCTCCGGGTACGAGGCGATCCCGTGCAGCCGCATCCGGCGGTAGAACCTCGGCGTCGCGAACGGCGAGAGGATCCAGCGGTGCATCGGAATCCGGTCGGTGACCGTTCCCGCCTCCAGCCTGGCCTTTTGGATGATCAGGCGGCGGGCAGCCTCCACGCCGATCACGAACAGGACCGGCATGACCCCGTGGGAGGCGGCCTTGACCGGGTCCGCGCTGATCTGGCCCTGCGAGCTCGCGTTGAACCAGATCGTCGCACCGGTCATGACGTGAGCGGCCATCCGCAGCAACGGCCACGGGGTGTTCTTGCGGATCAGGTACAGGTCCAAGGCGAGGAACGCAATGATGCTCGCGTCCACGCCGACCGGGAACCAGGGGGCCAGTTCGGTGCTGAATCCCCAGCTCAGGGCGACCTTTGCCAGGGTGCTGTAGGACATCGCGAAGCCGATGACGCCGACCAACGTCCCGCCGACGGCGGCGGCGAGCGACAAGGCGGTCATCAGCCGGTCACGGGCGGGCTTGATCGGCTTCCGCTTATCCGTCCGTGAACCGCCCCCGGCCGCGCCCGAAAGCCTCTCGGGCGTGTCCGAAACGGCGATCGACGGCCGCGAAACGGGGGTGTCGGGCGCCGCGCTCTGCGGCACTTCGGTGATCGTCATGGGGGCCTCCGAGAGGGGTCGTTCAGGGCGGGGTCGAAACGGCGGCCGGTGCTCCCGAAACGCAGTAAGCGCGTTCTCGAAACAGGGGCCGGTGTGGGCTGTTGCTTGCGAAGCGAACACCGGCTCTACCCGCTCCCGGCACACGAAAAGGCCAGCGGCCCGGGAGGCGGGATGCCGGTCTGCAGAGTGGTGCGGGGCGGGCTCGAAACCGTGGACGGCTCCCGCCAGGCGGGCTCGAAAGCAGCTCCGGGCTGTCCGGCTCCCCTTCACCGCCCGCCCCGGCCGCCAGGGTTCAGCGGTCGGTGCGGGCGGATCAGGCGGCCGCGCGCGACCGGTTGCGGGCGGCGCGGCGCTTGAGGGCGCGGCGCTCGTCCTCGGAGAGGCCACCCCAGACGCCGTAGTGCTCGTTGCGGTCCAGCGCACCCTGGAGGCAGCTCTCCATCAGCGGGCAACTGCGGCAGACGGCCTTGGCCTCCTCGATCTGGAGCAGCGCCGGGCCGGTGTTGCCGTTGGGGAAGTGCAGCTCGGGGTCCGTCTCGGCGCAGGCCGGCCGGGGCCGCTTGAGGGCCGCGATCGGGTCGGCGGCCGGGATGGAGTGGGTGCGTACGATGGTGCGCATGAGGGCCTCCAGAGGGTCCGTGCGTACGAGACAGCCCCGGGGCGGCATCCCCGGGGCTGTTCTGTTTCTGCGGCCGGACGGCCAGCGCGGGACAAGGAGCACGAGCTCCCGGCGCTCTCCGCCGGCCCCGCCCTAGTAGGCGCGGGGACGACGGGCAATGCCGGAGGGTCAGCTGCGGCGCTTCGCGGACTGCCGGGCCTGGTAGGCGTCCTGGGCCTTGGCGAAGGCCGTGTGAATCGGCTCCCCGGTCGCGCAGTCCTGGCTGTTCTGGCAGGCCGTGCAGGTGCCGGTGTGCTTCGTGGAGGCGCTAAAGGCTTCCATGTAGCGGACGTACAGCGGGTGGTTGTTGGGCTCGGTCATCGGCCGCTGCCTTGTGACGAGCGTCGGTTGATCTCGGCGAGCTTCCTGCTCAGCTCGTCCCGGTCGTCGGCCATGAGGAGGAGGACCAGCTCGGGGTCCGCCTCCTCGCGGCAGATCGCGTTGCGGCGCCAGTCCATGCCGGTCACCGCCCCTCGCGGACTCGGCGCAGGGCCTCGTCCATGTCGGTGTCGGAGTCTCCGTTGGTGCGTGCGATGCTGTTGTCGTACATCCGGGCCTCCAGATAGGTCCGTCAGACAGCCCCAGGGATGGCCCCCTGGGGCTGTCGTCGTGTTGGCTGTCGTACGAGCAGCCACGGCCGCCGCCACCCAAGCGGGTGGCGGCGGCCGTGGTAGTTCGTCAGGTCGGTCCGCTACGCGAGGCGCGCCCCTCGGTGGGTAGGACGCAGTCGACTGCGGGCCTGCAACTCCGCCCCCGGCGTGCAGCGCTGGCTCTTCGCGCACTTCGGGCAGTCGATGACGTGGTCGGCGAGCTCCCGCTGCGCGGCAGCGGTGGCGGCGCTCATCTGCGAGACCGCTGGCAGAGGCTGCGGCTGCGCCTTGCGGATCATGCGCTTCGAGCGACGGGCGGCAGCCGTGGCCTCGGCCGCGGAGAGGGCCTCGCCCCACTGCTCGATGGTGATGTCGAACTCGATGCGGCGGGCGCTGCCGGGACAGCGCGGCGCCTCACCGCCGACGCCACGGCCGGTCCGCTCCAGGTGGTGGGTCTTGATCATGCGGCGCTGGATCGGGTGCCAGGTCTCGCAGTCCGGGCAGACGGCGGTGCGGCTTTCACCGTCGGCGAGGTTGATGTGGTGCGGCGGGATCTTGCTGAGCAGGAGGGCGGGGCGGCTGCTGGGACGCATCGTTGTCTCCCTGATCGCGGGGAAGTTCACGGGATCGGTTGCGTTCTCCGGGCAGCCCGGACCACTGCCGGGGCGGGATCCGTGGCTGTTCGGGCAGCGCAACCGCTGCATCAGGTGGTGCTGCCGTACTCGGCCAGGGACCTCTGGTCCGAAGACCGTCACCCGGGGTGCGCGAGCCGGCTATGAAGTTGGGGAGTCGAGGCTCCGGCTCCCACATCCGGCGCCGCCGTCGGCGGTTCCGGGTGAAGGAGCCGGGTCCGTGAGGACCCGGCTGCAGCTAGGCCGCGAGCGGTAAGCGCGCTGCGGGGGCCGGCCGCGTGATGCGCAGCTGCGCGGCGTAGGGGAGGAGCACGTCGACCAGGCGTTCGCGCACCAGGGTGGTGACGGCCGGGTCGGCGGCGATGTCGCGGGCGGCGAGCATTCGGTTCTCGCGGGCCTCGATCGCGGCGAGGGCGGCGGTGAAGTCCAGGCCGTCCAGCCGCTCGTGGGGGAGGGGTCCGGCCTCGTACATCTCCAGCGGCGTGCCGAACGCGACGTCGAGATCGATGTCGCCGAACTCCGGGATGTCGACAGCCACGGCCTCGAGAAGACGCTGGGTTTCGAGATCGAAGCACTCATCCGTAAATGACATGGTTACGCCCCTTTCAGGCCGGTCCGGCCTGTCGATAGTGCTAGCTTTGCTGATACTGTCGATGGGTGTCAAGGGGTTAGCTGACGAACCCGACTAACTCGGTGAGGTGGATCTACGATGACGGTCATGACCAACGCCGAGGCCATGCAGCCCTACCAGCGCATCGTTCAAGACGTCCGCGACCAGATCGCGACCGGCCGGCTCCCGGCTGGTGCAAAGATTCCCGGCATCAAGGCCCTGGCCGAGGAGTACCAAGTCGCGGCTGGCACGGTGCAGCGCGCTCTCACGGAACTGCGCGCTTTGGGTCTCGTCTACTCCCACCAGGGCCGCGGCAGCTTCGTCAGCGAGCAGGCCAGCGCAAAGGCAGACTCGACGGCTGACGCCATCCGTCGTCTCGAAGAGCGGGTAGATGAACTGACTGCCCGTCTGGAAAGACTGGAGCAGAAGTCCGACTGATGTCCCTAGCGCTGCGCTTGCCACCGTTCCCCCAAGGTCGCCTTGTGTGACCCATCACACTCCTGACGGCAGAGATGGAACATCACAGCGGCTTGTAGAAGCCCGTACGCACTTTCATTCACGGGTTTTCAACATCCACGTACGCACGGGATTTGGGGCCCGCGCCCTAGGCTCGCGGGCATGACGATGACGGAGGGGCAGAGGGTGGGGAAGCAGCGAGCAGGATGGCGACCGGACCGGCTGCGTGAGCAGCGGGAGGCTCACGGGCTCACCCTGGAGAAAGCCGGCGAACGGCTTCGTGAAGTCGCTGAGCAGGCCAAGCTGAAGGGGATCCCCGCCGCGAATCCTCAGACCTTATGGCAGCACGAGCAAGGCGAGGTCTACCCGGGACCGCACTACCGGCGCGCCTATTGCCTCCTCTATCGAGCCACTGAGCCCGACCTCGGCTTCAGGACTGCCCTGCCTGGTGAGGAGACGTCCTTCAAGCTCACGCCGATGGACGACCGCCTTAACGGTTCGCACGTCCTGGCTGTTGAGCGAGCGATTCATCGGATCGCGCCGGGCAGCGACGAGGCCGATCACTTCAATCTGCAGCAGCGCATCATCGACGCGTGGAAGCGCCGTCACACCGGCGGCGATCCGCACCGCCCTGTCCTGATCCTGGTCGGCGGTTACGCCGGCTCTGGCAAGACCGAGTTGGCGCGCTTCTTCGTTCAGCTCACCGGCTGGCCGCTGCTCGACAAGGACCCGCTGACCCGTCCGCTGGTGGAAAAGCTGCTGATGGCGTTGGGTGGGGACCCGAATGATCGCCACACCGACCTCTACAAAACCCAGGTCCGGCCGGTGGAGTACGACTGTCTTATGCAGTCCGCCATGGCGAACATTCGGTGCGGGATCAGCACGGTGCTCTCCGCGCCGTTCATCGCGGAGATGACGGATCCGGCCTGGATGCAGCGGCTGACCAACCGCGCCGGCTCCATGGGCGTCGACGTCTTTCCGGTGTGGGTGCGCTGCGACGAGGAGTCGATGCGCGAGTACATCGGCTTCCGCTCGGCCGCCCGGGACGCCTGGAAGTTGCAGCGGTGGGACGAGTACTTGGCCACCATCGACTTGGAGGTGCGCCCGGCTGTGTCGCACCTGGTCGTCGACAACCGGCTGGGGACCGCGGTAACACTCGCCGACCAGGCCCGGCAGGCAATGGGGGCGATGTACTCATGAGCCGGAAGCAGGGCGTGATTTTGTACGGCCCGCCGGCTGCGGGCAAGGACACCGTGACGGCGGCGCTCGCCGAGCTGAACCTGCGGTACCGGCAGTTCGAGCGGCTCAAGGTTGGCTCGGGCAAGGCCACGGGCTACCGGATGGGCACGGTGGATCAGCTGCGCGAGCTGGAGGCCGCGGGCGATGTCGTCTACGCGAACTCGCGGTACGGCAACACGTACGTGATCGACCGGCCGGGGCTGGATGAGGCGTTCGCGGCCGGGGTCCCGGTGGTGCATCTCGGGCAAGTCGACGGCATCCAAGCCCTGGTCGACCGCTACCCCGCCGACTGGGCCACGGTGCTTCTGTGGTGCCCGCGCGAGGTTACTGCGCAGCGGTCTGCGGGCCGGGGCGACAGCGACACCACGGCGCGCATCGCGGCGTGGGAAGCGACCCGCAAGGACTTGGACGTGCACCCGGAAACGGTCTGGGACCTGACAGTGGACACGATGACGTCGTCGCCAGAGGAGTCGGCGCGGGCCATCGACGAGCTTCTGGACCAGCGAGCGGGAGCGGCGACGGCATGAGCGCGGGCTACGGCCGGGCGAGCCGATCGAGCGCGTCGGTGAGCGTGAGCTTGCCGTCGTCCTTGACGTCGTCCCACCGGGCCAGCGTGGACGCGGCCGCGTGCAACATCTCGGGGGGAAGGCCGGCGGCCTCGAGCATGTCGGCGGCTTCCTCCAGCTCGGGCCCCCACCTCCATGCACGTGCCGCTGTCTTCGCAATGTATTCGGGCTCGGAGAGGTACGAGTCGGTGCGGCGGGAGGCGATGTCGATGAGCTCTTGGTCGACGCCGTGTTCGCGGGCCAACCCGATCGCCAGGGCCACCAGCACGCGCGAGGCCTTCTGGAAGCTGGCGTACGCCAGCTTCAGCGCGGACGCCTGGCCGACCTCGGTGCCCAGCACCTTCGTCCGCACCGCGGTGCCAGCGAAGAGCGCCTCCACGCGAGCGGTCGCAGAAGCCGCGCCGGACAGGTACAGGGTCGGCGTCTTGCCGTTCACCGGCGGGGAACCGACGACGCCGCCGTCGACCACGGCCACCTTCGGCCCGAGGAGATCCGCGATCCGTACTGCGCGGTCGGCGTTGATGGCGTTGGCCTCCAGGTACAGGCCGGTGAAGCCGTGGGCAGCAACGTCGCGGGCCAGGTCCTCGGCTGCGGCTGGCGGGCAGAGGCTGATCACCACGTCCGAACGATCCAGCAGTTCCTGCAGCGTCGGCACCGCTTCCAGGCCGAGCCGTTCTGCTCGTCCTGCACTCGCCGGGCTGCGCCCTTCGGCGCACCAGAGGACGGACATCGCGTTGGCCGCGGCGCACGCCGCGACGGCGGCGCCCATGCTGCCGGGGTGGAGGACGCCGACGGTGGGCTGGTCCATAGGGCTACTCCGGGAGTTCGTTGAGAAGGATGGCGATGGCGTCGGTGACGTCGTCGACGGCGTGGTGCGGCTCTGCGAGCGGGTCGGGCCAGCTTCGGCCGCGGATCCAGATAGTGCGCAGGCCCGCTCGGCGCCCGCCCTCGATGTCACCGGCTGGATTGTCGCCGATCATCCAGCCGCCGTCGGAGAGTCGTCGGCCGCAGCGGGTAGCCGCGAGGTCAAAGAGTCGCCTATCAGGTTTCCGGGCGTCGATGTCGCCGGAGACCGCGATGCCCTCGACCAGCTCGGTGATTCCGGTCGCGGCGAGCTTGGCACGCTGGATATCGCTGGGGCCGTTAGTGGCGATGCCGATCGTCCATGCTGCTGCGCGAAGTTGGGCCAGCCCTTCGAGGACGGTTGGGCGGCATGCGGCGAAGGCGCCCATGAGGTCGACGTACTCCTGCCAGAGTTCCTCTGCCGGCTCCTGCAGCCTGAAGACCGTGCTGAGTCGGGCGAAGTCCGCGGGGTTCGCGCGATCGGCCAGCTCGGCGCGCAGCCACTGCTCGACGGCTGGCTCGTAGTCGCGTGCAAGGCAGAGGCTGGCGACGGCACTGCCGACCGCCGACCGCCGGTCGATCAGCGTGTCGTCCAGGTCGAAGATCGCAAGGCGGTGCACGGGCATGGACCCTACCCGTTGACGTTCTCGCGGCTGGTGGGCATCCCGTATGGCGGGACACTTTGCGGTCCACTTTCCCACCACGCGGGAGGGTTCGAATTCCTTGTCGAAGCGCGCTGGAACTACTGCCCTAAATCTGTTGGGATTTGAGGGCCCTACGGCGGTGAACTGGCCGTTTTCAGGTCAGGATAGAGAGATCGTCAGCGAAGGGTGTCGAGTCGGGTGGGGGTGGTCGGCGTCTCAAGCGGGAACACGCTCGTTTGCGGTACCGAAGATCACCGCCTTCATGTATCTTTCACAGCATCAGTGTTGGCTAGGGGAGGTTTCTGATGTCGGATCTGAACAAGGCCGTTGATGCCTTGGTCGACCGCGACCCCGACCTTCCCGCTCCGCCCGTCCGGAGACAACTCCGCCTCGCAGATGGCCTGACACAGCAACAGCTGGCCGATGCGCTCCAGGTGAAGCGTCTGACGATCTTGCGCTGGGAGTCGGGCCAGACAGAGCCCCGCCAGCCTTGGCGTGATGCTTATGCCCGTCTCCTTCGTCGACTGGCCGAGAAGCACCCAGAAGCGGTGGAGGTGCCCGATGCGGGCTGACCTCACGCACGCAGCCACGTGTGGGCATGCTGACGCCAACCTCCGATTCAAGGGGGATGGGATGACCTAGCGGCCATCGGCCGCGCGCCTAGGAGTGGACTAGCCACCCTCTGTCGGCGCTTACGCGGCCCGTCTGCCGACCGGATTTACCACCCGGACCGGCCTGCTCAGTTTCCGGTACCACCCGGGTCCTGAGCTTCGGCTCATGGAGCCGTTTCTTCATCTGCGCAATAACCCAACCCCGCCTTATCAGCGGGACAGGCCCCTAGCCAGGGCCACGAGGGCCTCTAGCCAAGGTCCAACTGCAGTTGCAGTTGCAGTTCCGCAGGGCCCCCGCCAAGGGGCGTCTGCGTCGCACTACCGGCCCCGCCAAGGGCCGCCAGTACACCCGTCCGATTCACATCGACAAACCGAAGGAGGTCGCCGCTGCTCTTCGTCCGGCCGCCCGCTCCTCACGGAGGGGGCGGTCCACATACCCAAGGAGAAGCGATCTCAGCCCGCGTGGCGGGCCGGTCTCAGCATCCATATGGATAGGTGGTCGATCCTCATAGTGCCCGATGTGGTGTCCCCTGAAAAGTTGCACCCTCATCGTTTCGCCGGGAAGCAAACGACCGAGGCCCCGTTTGCTCCCACCTTGCCCGACTATCAGACCTGTCGACTGGAAATCACGCTTCCTGGACATCCCGCCGTCCGTCGTGTAGCTGCGGTAGCGCCGGCCGCCGTGATGATCCCCGCTCCGCGCTCGTCCATGTCTTCTGCCGTGGCCGACGGCGTTCCGGTGCGTCGGCAGCGGGTGCGGGTGCCGATGCGGTTGGTGTCGTCGCCGTTCTACGCGGATGTGGCGCTGTCGGTGTACGTGAAGGTGAAGGCGCTGGGTGCGCGGCCGGAGGGGTGTCAGGCGCGGTCGGCGACGATCGCTTCGTACCTGGGGCTGTCGGTGGCGTCGGTGGAGCGGGGCATGACGCAGTTGACCCGTCCTGGGCTGGACGGGGTCGTAGAGCTGTGGTCGACCCGTCGCACCCTGCCCGGCGGGAAGGGTGAGTCGGCGTTGCGGACGGTGCGGCCGATGACGCGGACGGAGAAGTTCGTGTGGTTGCCGGTGGCCGCCTCGGAGGACCTCACGCCCAGGCAGCTGCGTGCGTTCGCCGTGATCGCGTTCGCGGAGCAGATGGGCATTGCGCTGACCGAGGGGGAGCTGGCGGGGCACCTGCGGCACCACTCGGGTCAGAGGGCCGGCCAGCCGATCACGGCGGCGGCGGCCGGTGAGGTTATCGACGGTCTGGAGGCGGCGCGGTGGGTGACGGTGCAGCGGCGCGCAGGAGCGCAGGGCCGTCACCGGTTCATCGCCCATGACATCGCCCCCGCAGCCGCTGTGGGCCACGGTGAGCAGGCCGCGGACACGGAGCCGGAGACGGTCCAGGAGTGCGTGCAGGAGCCCGTGGGCGGTGCTGTGGAGAGGGCGGGTAGTTCGCTGGTTGGTGAGGGATCGGGTCTGTCGTTTGGTGAGGGATCCCTCGCGAATAGGGAATCACCTACGACTGACTCACCTGATGACGAGGGCGCACTCACCTCACCCGCCGTAGGCGAGGTACGGGTAGTTGAGGGCGCTGAGGCTGTGGAAATCGCGGCTGACGCGGAGGCGCGTTCGGAAAGCGGGGATGGTGTCGCGCTGCGCGCGGGTGAGATCAGCCAGCCCTCCTCGAAGCCGAACGGCGAAAAGCGCAGCAGCAAGGCCGGGGGGTCGGCCCGGTCGTCGTACACCGGACCGCAGCTGGCGATGAGCCCGGAGATCTACGCCGTGCTGGAGCCGGTCCACGTGCTGCTGAAGCAGGTCACCAGCAGCTTCGTCGCCCGGAAGATCGCCCGTGAGGTGGGCCGTCAGTTGCACGGGGGCACGGCCCCCGACCGCCTTCGGCACCGGTTGACGGCCCGCCTGGCCCCCGTGGCGCTCTCGGACATCCGTGACCCGGGCCGGTGGCTGCTCGGGGTGGCCCTGCCCCGGTGGGGTTGCGGCTACGAGGACTGCGAGGCCGGGATTATCTGGCGGACCGGTGCGGCCTGTGAGCTGTGCGCCGAGACCATCCAGGACCGGCACGCATCCCGCCAGCGCGAGCAGCACCTGGAGCAGGGCCTGTGCCCCCAGCACGGCACCCGGCCCGGCCCGTCCGGGCGCTGCACCGACTGCGAACTGGAGGCCGCCATCCGGCGCCCGGCCCGGGTGCCGGTACCCCGGGAGCCCGAAGGCCCGCAGCGCTCTTCGTGCGTCGGCTGCGGATGCCGAATCTTCCTGACTGGCCTGGCCGTCGACACCGGGCTGTGCAAGCTCTGCCGCGAGGAGGCCGACGCCCTGGCCGCCGTCGAGCCTGCCGCTCCCGCTGCGCCGTCGGTGCCGGGGACATGCTCCGGCCGCGACGGTGAGACGCTCTGCACCCGTAGGGCCCTGCCGACCCGCAGCGTCTGCCTCACCCACCGCTCCCAGGAGCTCGCCCACGAGGTGGTGGCGTCATGAGCCAGCCACCCCAGCCCAGCGGCGTGGACCTGGCCCGCGTTGCATTGCGGGCAGCGCGGGAAGCCGCGAAGAAGAACGGCGCCCGGACGGCGAAGAGCAAGCCGCGGTTGACCCGGGAGGTCCGGCGCGACGGCCGCGCCCCCATGGGCCTGGGCGAGGCGTTCACCGCGCTGATGGCCGAGCGCGACTGGGAGATCCCGGCGGCCGGCGCCGGGCTGTGCGAACGCTGGGCGGCCCTCGCCCCCGACCTCGCCGGACACATCGCTGCGGTGGGCTACGACGCGGAGCGCGGAGAGCTGACGCTGCGCCCCGACTCCACTGCCTGGGCAACGAAGGCACGCCTGCAGACGTCGCGGATCATCGCCAACGCCAACCAGTCCGCGCGCACAGAAGCGGTCCGTATGGTCCGCGTGCTGCCACCCGGACTGCTGCCCTCGCCCAGCGCGGCCGCCGAACCGGACCTGGTCAGGACCTCGGCCCCGCAGGGCACGGTTCGAACTCGCGAGACGGCGTCGGCCGGCTACCGCCGTGCACTCGAAGCCCACCAGCAGGTCCACACGCAGCGGCAGGCAGACCCGGCCATCGCCGCCGCGGTGGAGCGGCAGAACAGGGTCCTTCGTGAGGCGAACCCTCGCGCATTCCCCGATCCGGAGTCGAATCCGGACGGCGGGCCGGACACGATCGAGGACGCCCGTGCCGAGCGTCGTCGCCAGGCCGCAGCCACCGAAGCTGCCGCTCGGCGCCGGGCCCGGGCGGAGAAGGCTGGGCTCACCTCGTTGTTCGTGGCCACCGAGCCCAGGCGCCTGGACCTCACTGGATGAGCGGACCATGTACGCTGCGCGTTGGCATGCAGTGCTCCCGCAGCAGGGTCAGGCCTTCAATGCGCTGACCATGCGCCAAAGGTCCTCCGGACCCAACAGGTCCGCGTCGAATGTCTCAGTGTGGCCGCCATTCGGCATGACCTCGGGGGTGAGGTAGTGCCTGACTCCTCGTGCACGTATCTGGGCCATGACTGCCTGTTCGGCGGTCCGGGCCTGCTCCCCGGTGTCGTAACGGGCGGTGCGGTAGATGCTCCAACCGTGACGCTGGAACTGATCGAGGCGGCTCCGGTCCGCGGCCCCTGTTATGCCGATCTTGACAGCGTTGAGCGTTAGGTGGTGCAGCACATAGAGGAGGGCAGGGGTGGTGAGCTGGATACCGCGCTTAGCGCAGTACCAACAGCCCTGACCAGCGCGGATGCTGGTGAGATTGGGTTTGACGGTGTTGCCGCACCGCATGCAGCGGCATGTCCACGGGGCGTCCACGCCGGGGTAGGGCTCCAGAGGTTCGAGGCCAGCAGCGTGCATGGAGGCAGCGGCTTGGTCGGAGTCGACGCGGTTCCTATTGTGGCCGCAGTGCCAGCAGCCGATGCCCCTGCGGGTCGTGGCGTACCTCGGGGTCACGATGTTGCCGCACGTGGTGCAGCGGCACCTCCAATGGTCCGTAACCCGACCCGGGTAGGGCTCCAAGGGCTCGAAGCCCGCGGCCTGCATGTCGGCCACTGCCGCCTCGGGATCGCTCCGTCGCTGAGCACCCCCTCGCCTTCTCCCGCAGTGCACGCAGCCGGAGCCACGGCTGTTGACGTTTGCATACCGGGGACTGCTGGTCTTGCCACAGGCAGTGCAGCGGCAGGACCACGGCCTATTGCTGCCGGGATAGAGTTCCAAGGGTTCGAGCCCCACCGCGCGCATCACATCGGCAGCCTCATCCGCATCAGTGCGAGAGGCAGCTCCGGCCCTGGCCCGTCCACAGTGACGACATGCGCCGCCTCCCATGCGCACATTGGACAGGCTGGGCGCCACCTCCCGGCCGCATGACACGCATCGGCAGCGCCACGCGCGGTTTGCTCCTGGGTAGGGCTCCAGGGGTTCCACACCAGCCGCGCGCATGTCGGCGACGGCCTGGTCCGTCGATACTGGTTTCTTCGGGGTGCGGCTGGCGTATCCGCAGGAACGGCAGCCGCAACTGCCGCGCCGAACAGACCGGAAGGTGGGAGTCACGATCGCGCCGCACCGTGTGCAGCGACAGAGCCAGGGGGAATTGCTCCGCCCCGGGTACGGTGCCAGAGGTTCGAGACCGGCGGCCCGCATCTGGGCTTCGGCCTCTTCCGGGCTACTCTGGGCGGCTCCCACCGGTCTCTCCTCACATGCTGCAATCGCCGAACCATACCCACCCGGCCCGTGCCCGCCCAGCGGCAGATGCCAAACCGCCCGCTGTCCATGACGGCCACCGTATGCGGGTGCACGGAACCACAGTTGGTCGTGCGGATCGAGGATCAGGAGTACCTGGCCATGCCGAACGCGGAGTTCGGCCCGGTGTCGGCGCGGTGCCGCTCCTGTGGCGGTCCATACCACCGCCTCTGGCGGCGGGTGTTCGCCCCACCTGTGTAGGAAACGGCCGTGCTGACCTGCTCGGCACCGCGTCGGTTCCTCCACCAGGAGGGCCGCCGTGGACCGGTCGTGTTCTCTTTGGCCGGTGCAGGGTGGGCCGGCTCGCGCGATGAACACGCCCCCGGACGCGGCTCCCGAAGCAGCCGAAGAGGACCGCCAGCGCCACGAGCCGCTGGACAGCGAGGGCGCTCGAAGCACGGGTGCGGCCGGATTGGGGCTGACATCTGTGCGCCCCATCTACCGCGATGGCCTCGCCTCGTGCTGCAGGGCCCCCGCAGCTGCCGCCCGCCCGGCCAACGGCCCCCGCCGTTCCAACAAAGGGAGGGGCTCAGGGATGGTTGTATGGCGGTGCCCGTTCCGAAAGCTGTGCCGCTGATGGGCCAGGGGTGCCGGAACAGGCGGGGCGAGATGGAGGCGAACCAGTGGCTGACCGGAGTTCCATTGAGTGGACTGAGGCAACCTGGAACCCAACGACCGGATGTGATCGCGTCTCGTCGGGGTGCGATAACTGCTACGCCCTGACTCTGGCGAAGAGGCTCAAGGCGATGGGCGCGGCCAAGTACCAGAACGACGGTGATTCGAGAACGTCCGGGCCGGGCTTCGATCTCACGGTCCACCCCGACGCGCTGGACATCCCCTACGGATGGAAGAGCCCGCGGACCGTGTTCGTGAACTCCATGTCGGACCTCTTCCACGCCCGGGTCCCGCTCGACTTCGTTCGCCGTGTTTTCGAGGTCATGGCCGACACCCCCCAGCACACCTACCAGGTGCTGACCAAGCGTGCCCGCCGCTTGCGGCAGGTCGCCGACCGGCTCGACTGGCCGGCCAACGTGTGGATGGGAGTGTCGGTGGAAACCGCGAAGGAGCTGCCGCGGGTGGACGATCTGCGGCAGGTGCCGGCCGCCGTTCGGTTCCTGTCCTGCGAGCCCCTGCTCGGTCCGCTCGACGGCCTGCGCCTGGAGGGCATCCACTGGGTGATCGCGGGAGGCGAGTCAGGGCCTAAGCACCGGCCCATGGATCCCGCCTGGGTCACGCAGATCCGTGACCAGTGCGTGGAGGAGAACGTGGCGTTCTTCTTCAAACAGTGGGGTGGCCACACGCCAAAGGCAGGAGGCCGGACTCTCGAAGGCCGGACCTGGGACGAAATGCCGCACCGCCAGATGCTGCTTCCGGCCGGCTAGGACGCTTCATCTGCCACGTCTTCCGGGGCGTAGAAGCGCACGGTGCACCCCTCCGGCCAAGCGGTGCGCGCACGGACCGGGTCGACGCGGAAGGCCAGCCCTTGCGCGGCCAGGTTGTCCAGGACCTGGCGCAGGTGCTTGTCCATGTGGTTCAGCCGGGCGGCCTCGCTGGAGAGGGCCTCCCAGCGCTGCTCCGTGCCAGCGTGGGCGCGCAGGGCGAGCTCCAGCCGGTCCACCACCGAAGCCGCATCAAAAAGGGACAGGGCATCAGCTGTGTCCGCCGAGGCGCCTTGCCCGCTGTAGGTGTCCAGCTTCCAGGTGACGGGGGCCCAGCACTTCAGGCCAGCTTCGCTGTGGGTAGCCAAGATCAGATGGTAGCGGGCACTCTGGTTGCTGATCTTGATGCCGAAGCTGCCGGTGAACAAGCCTTCGTCCCGGAGACCTTGCTGGTAGACGGTGGCGAACGCCTCCTTACGTACCCCGGCGCGCCGCTCAATCGTCACGTCACGCCAGTGATCCCCTCCGAAGTAGGCGGTCATCGTCTTGTCGAAGCCGTCGCGCTGACAGAAGCGGTGCAGTTCGTTCGTGAAGAGCGTGAACAGCACTTCGGCACGGGGGGTGGCGAGGCACTGCCTGATCAGAGAGAACGGTGCGCTCTTGAGGTCGAACGGGTCGATCAGCCAGAGGACGGGGGTCTCGCGACGGCCGCGGTGTGCGAGGACGGACAGGCGGCGCTGTTCCACCGCGAACGTGCCTGGCGGTTGCACGCTGATGTTGAGCTGGGGCGAGCGAGGCAGGAGCGCGAACTGCCGCTTCAGTTCATCCACCCGGTCGGGCCGTTCTTCGAGGCAGATCAGGTTGAGCCGATTGAACCTCCGGTGGGCAGAGTGCTCAAGGAAGGTCTTGGCCACGACGATCGATGAGCCGGGCGGACCGTCGTTGTAGACGCCGGGGCCTGCGAAGCCGTCCACGATGGTGGCCTCTGGGAACTTCTGGAGGATCTTCGCCATCCAGCACTGCAGGTAGTGTCGGTATACGAGGTGCTTGACCTGGGTATGCGGATCGCTCTTCCAGACGGTCCGCTCACGAAGTTCCTCCACTCGCCGCATGGCTCGCCCCCCTGATCCCCATTGATCGGACACCCAGCGTCATCGTTGGGGAGCCTGTTGTCTATAACGCCGGTTGGCCATCTCTCATCGCCGAGCGGCGTGCACACTGCCGGCGCTTCACCACCGGCATGGCCTCAAGCTCATTGCCGTCGACGACCCAGCGGATCTGCGGTGGGACCCCAGCCACTGAAGACGTAGCCCGGCTGCCAGGAGGCGCGGCACGGGTGGCCGTTTCCAATGGAAACGGTCCCGGTGCCAGGGAGCGAATTGTCAGTTGTCCGGTCAACGCCCGCGCCGCCGCTCTGCCCGGCATCCTGCCTTCCACCGACCGGCCCGCGGACGGGGGAAATTGGAACTCGGGTGTCGGTGCCACGCCGTAGCGTGCGCCCATGACGTTCACGTACATACCGCCGGTACCGGCGGAACAGATCCGGCAGCTGCCCACCCGGGACGTTGCGCTCCTTCTGCTGCAGCACCTCGCCAGCGGCACCGGTCTCCTGCAGTACGGAGGGACGGTGGGCTCGGCCCGCCAGGCGTTCCAGGACGAGCCGGACACAAACGCCCTCGTGGACCGCCTTTCCGATGCCTGGGCCTGGCTGGAGGCGCACGCGCTGCTGTCCCGGGTGCCCAGCCAGTCGGAAGCCTTCCGCCAGCTTTCCCGCGACGGCAGGGGCCTGGCGAAGGACCCGGAGGGCATCACGCGGTTCGAAGCCGGCCAGCGGTTGTCCGGCCCGCTCCACCCGGCCCTGGAAGCCACGGTGCGCACCAACTTCGACCTGGGTGACTACGAGACGGCGTGCTTCGCCGCGATGAAGGCGGTCGAGGTCGCCGTCCGGGATGCCTCCGGACTCGACAACTCCCTGGTCGGCGTGAAGCTGATGCGTGCAGCGTTCCAGCCGCACCAGAACGGGAAGGCCGGCGGCCCGCTCGCCGATGCCGGAGCCGAAGGTGGTGAGCAGGAGGCCGCTTCCGCGCTGTTCGCCGGTGCCATTGGCGCGTACAAGAACCCTGCCAGCCACCGCACGGTCGACTTCGACGATCCGATCGAGGCGGCCGAGATCATCCAGTTCGCCGACCTGCTGCTGCGTCAGGTCGAACGCGCCAAGCGCCGTCAGGCCGCAGCGACGCCGTAGCGGAGGCACAGGGCCGGGGTGATCCGAAAACGGCGGCCGACGCAGCGCGGTTCTGTGACCTACGGTCCGACCGCACCCACGGCATTCACGACAGCGTCACCTTCTGCTTCGCCTGTGCCGCGCCTTCCGGAGAGTAGGCGCCCGTGCGGGTACGGGTACGGGTACGTACCCGTACCCTAGAGGGATGGGAAGGAGCACAACGATGTCCGATGCCAACGTGAGAATCCCCGAGGAAGCCAAGGACCGCCTGGCCGCGATCGCGGCCGCAGAGGGTCTATCCCTGCGCGCCTACCTGGCCAGGCTGGCCGAGACGATGCTGACGCCGGCCGAGCGCGCCGAACGCGCCGAGAAGGCGCAGGCCGCGCTGCGGGCCTGGAACGGGTACGCGCCGACTCCGGCCGAGCAGAACGAGCTCGACGATGAGCTCGACCGCCGTCTTGCGCGGGTGCAGCGCCCGTGAGCGAAGCGATGCACATAGTACTGGACGAGACGGCAATGGCCGCGGCCGGGCAAGGCAACGTGCTGGCCTCCCGGCTGATCCACCGCGCGCACGCCGAGACCGGCTGGTTCCTCTACGCGCCCTCGTGCGCTCTCGTGGAATCCGACCGAGCGCGGCCTGGTACCGCTGAGCACCTGGCCGCCCTGCCCGGCATCACCGTCCTGGACCTGGACCTGCCTGCGGCGCTGGCGGTCGCCCAGCAGGAGACGTGGGCTGCCGCGCACAGCCAGCACGCGGCGCAGCCCACTGCGGACCGGCCCGACGGCGCGATCGTGGCCACCACCGTGCCGAAGCGCTGGGAGGGTCAGCCGGTACGGATCCTGGACCTCACTCCTTGACATCCTCCCCGCCCTAAAGGACGGGGATTCCCGCCTGGCTGCCGGTGGTGACCGGCTGGGCCTTCGGGTGGGTTCCTTCGGGTGGGTTCCCCGTTCAACGGGCCGTGCCTGGCATGGGATTTCCACTCCAGGACTTGCCTGCCCTCCAAGAGCGTTGCCGCTCTACCGCTCGGCGGTGCCGCCCTCGCCGTCCATCTCGTAGATCCGTTCTTGAAGCCGTTCACCGGCCCAGTCCAGCCCGACGCCCAGGTCGAACCAGTGCCGATCCTTGCGGCCTTCGGGTGGTGAGAGGTTCACCGCGGCCCAGGAGAAGACCCCGAGGAGGATGGAACGCCCGTGCTGCGTTGTGCGCACGGACAACGCAAACGGCGCGGCGAGTGCAGCGCGGGCGACCAAAATGACCTGTTGGTCCTCAGAATGTCGACGCCCACCTGTGAGAAATCGGGGCTCTTCGAGGATCTTGACCCACTCGACCACTGCGTCTGCCGCCTGGGCGCGCAGGGACTCTTCGATGCCCTTCCGGACGGCGGTCGCGGGATCATCTCCGAGCCAGCCAAGCCAGTGATCAGGATCAGTGAGCTTGCCGAAGTCGTCCTGTGGCACCCCGTGACGGGGATTCTCCTGGTACTCGCCTGTCAGTTTCCCGCTGCTATCCACCAGCCACGCGCCGCGGATTGCCTCGGGAGGTACGTAGCCGTTCGGGTCGTCGATGTACGTCGGGTCGATCTCGGCGACGCTGCCACCAGGATTTTTCGCAGCCGCAGCTAATAGCGCCGGCTCGTTCGGTATGCCCTTACCTCGGCTTCGCGAGCCAAAAAGCTTCACGTCCCACCCCCACCGTTGCCCGCCCCGTTGACCAGCATTGTGCCGCACCGGTCAGGACCGCATCTGGCCTGCGATGACGATGAAGGCCAGAGGGCGGGCCCGGCCGTGTCGCCGCCTGCGGTGTCCTCGGCCGGCTTGAGCTGGCCGAAGACACCGCCATCATCTGACTCGTACACGCCGTTCACCGATCCTGTCGGTGGGACGGCGTGAACAGGGGCTTGAGGAGGAAGCCTGTGACGCTGGTGCCAGCCACCATCGCAACGACGTCACGGATCACCAGGAGCAACACCGAAACGAGCAGCCCGGTGGCCAGGATCGCAGCGATGACAACAGCTGCTTTGGCCCAGTGCCGCGCCTTCGGGAGGGGCGCATGTGCGTGCCCATCGCACCGAAGGCCGCTGGCGGGGGTCTTGAGGTCAGTCGGACGACCGTGCGCGTCGGTCACCACATGACGTCTGTCAGTCATGGTGCCCCTCCTCAACTCGCCGTCGGATCGAATGAATGTGCTGATCACAACCGTCTGATGGGGGAGCATGACCAGACGAGGTCCGGCAGCAGTCCCGCACCGGACCAGTCCGGGACATGAAGCGGACCGCCGCCGGACCAGAGCTCTCGCTCTGCTGACTAGCCGTCGTCGCAGGACGACACTGGGTGCAGCGGAGCACGTACTCGTGACTCGGGAGGACCGGTGGCCGGCAACGCAGGCAAGGGAGATCCACGGACCACGCTGGAGTTCCTGTTGCGCCAGCAGCCGCGCACGTACGAAGAGATCGTCCGTGAATTCGGGCGTCTCGCCGACGAGCTGGGTGAGGACGTCACCCTCAGCGCTCGGCACTTACGTCGGCTGGCCAGTGGGGAACGGGCCAACACCACCCCAGTCATGCGTCGCGTTCTGCAGCAAATGTTCGGCAAACCGCTCGATGAGCTCCTTGCCCCGTGGGGCGGCGGACCTTTACCGGCGGCGGACGAATCCACGGGGCTGGTCCTGACTACAGGCCAGCCAACGGCGGACCGGGAGTTGATCGAGATGGCGGCACGACGCGCCAAGAGTTTCGCCCTTGCGGCAGGTCAGACGGAGTTGACGTCCAGCGTGATGGAACAGGTACACGCGGATGTCCAACGCCTGGCGACGGACTACCCGCAGCTGCCGTTGTCAGCGCTGCTGCCGGATCTGATCATGACGCAGGACACCGTGTTCACTCTGCTGGAGCATCAGCGACGTCCCGATCAGGCACGCCAGCTGTACTTCCTCGCCGGCGTCACGGGGGGTCTGCTCGCGAAGGCATCGCATGACCTTGCCGACCCGCACGCAGCGCTGACACAAGCACGGACGGCGTTCGTCTGTGCGGACAACGCCGACCACAACGGCCTTAGGGCGTGGATCCGCGGCATTCAGTCCTTGGTCTCCTACTGGGCTGGCCGGACACGCGAGTCCGTCCGTTACGCCCAGTCCGGCGCTGAATTCGGTGCGAGCAACACGTCCAGCGTGTGGCTGCCGATGAACGAGGCCCGGGCCTGGGCGGCACTCGGCAACGCGAACGCGGCTCGGGCCGCCATCGAGCGAGCAGAGAACGCCTGGGACAGCGTCCAGGTGGACGAGGTGGACGAGCTAGGCGGTCTTTGCAGCTTCGGCCGCACCCGGCAGATCTACTACGCGGCCGAAGCGCTGTCGTGGCTGCCGTCGCAGGCCGCGATCACAGGCGACTACGCCACACGCGCAGTGGAGGCATACGAGGACAACTCGTCTCCGGAGTGGGCCTTCGGGGACCAGGCCGGCTCGCACAGCGCTCTGGCCATCGCCCGCGTCCAGGCCGGGGAGCTGGAAGGCGCCGAAGAGGCCATCGCGCCGGTTCTTGAACTCGCTCCCGAACAGCGCATCAACGGGGTGATTCATTGCGTGGAGCGGGTGCACCGCGCCCTGCGGGACTCGCCGCTCGCCGACGCTGGCGCTGGTCTGCAGGAGCAGATCGAAATCTTCACGCGTACACCGCTCAAGTCCCTGCCCCGATAGGAGTCTCCGTTGCCGTATCCGATCCGCATCACCGGTGACAGCGTCGTACTGCGCGAGTTCTCCATGCGTGACGTCGATGACGTCTTGGAGATCATCGGCGATCACAAGGTCACCGCCTGGCTGTCATTCGACAGCCGCAGCCGGGATGAGGCCATCGCCATGATTGAAGGGGCGGTCGAGCGAGCCCAGCAGGAGCCGCGGACCGAGTACTACTTGGCGGTGACCAAACGCGGCGATGACAGAGTCATCGGATTCACACGGATCGGATTCGCCGGCGTCAAGGCTGGAAAGCTCGGCTACGCCGTTGCAGCAGAGGAATGGGGCCGCGGATACGCCACGGACGCGGCCCGCTCTCTGGTGGCCTACGCGTTCGGGGAGCTTGCACTCCATCGTGTCAGCGCGGCGATCGGTCCCGAGAACACGCCCTCGATCGCACTAGTGGAAAGGCTGGGATTCACCCGTGAGGGCGTGCTGCGTGATCACGTCTTCACTAACGGGGCCTGGCGCGACAGCGTGTTGTTCTCCGTTCTCGCGCACGAGTGGCCCGCTGATGGCGACCCGGTTCGTGCCGTGCGCGAGCGGGACGCTCACCGAAGAGCAGGTCGGTGAGCTGCAGCGTCGGATCCTCGCCACTGCCCGTCCGATGTGTTCACGGCGTTGCAGCGGTGCGAGCTGTCGAACCGGCATACGGGCGTTCCACACCACAGAGGTCGATTCCCTCTACGAGGGAGACAACTGGTCGAGTTGTGCGAGAACGTGGAGTTTGACCCTGCGATCCTGTTTTGCGAGGGCGTCTCGTACGACAAGCGGTACATCGCTGTTCCCGGCCCGACAGGTCGGGCCTGTGACCCGCTGGCTGCTGAAAGGAGACGTAGGTGGGTGACTGGATCCCCCGCGAGGAGTGGGTGAAGACGCAGCCCCAGGCGCTCGTGGCCTCGTGCGTCATGCTGCTGGATGACCATAACCGGATGCTTTTACTCCGTTACGGCTCCGGTCAGGAGGGCGCCAGCGGGACGTGGTGGCTGCCAGGCGGCATGGTCAATGAGGGCGAGAGCCCGTGGCCGGCGGCCCGCCGGGAGATCGGCGAGGAGACCGGCATCACTTTGGGCTCGGAACCTTGCCTCATCGGCATCGACCACAGGGCCAACGTTCTGGGCACCGGCCCCGTCGTGGACTACTTCTTCGCCGCAAGTCTCGCCGCTGGTCAGCAGATCCGGCTCAGCCCCGAACACGACCGGCACGCCTTCCACCACCCGGACAGCCTTCCGGATCTTCTCGCGGCGCACCGTCAGACGCTCATCGCGCTTCATGCCGCTGCCCTGTCCGGCCGCGCTGCTTACATGCAAGAGGGGATGCCCACATGAGCCGCATTCGCACAGCCGCGACCGGCCTGGTCGTCCGCGACGGCCACGTCCTGCTCGTCAAAGGGAACTGGCCTCAACCGGCTACCTGGCTGCCGCCCGGCGGCGGACAGAAGCTGGGCGAGCCTCTGCACCGCACTGTCGAACGGGAGGTGCTGGAGGAGACCGGGGTGACCGTTCGCGCCGGACAGTTGCTGTTCCTGCGCGAACACATTCCCGCCAATCACGAAGACGGCCCAAGCGCGTACGACCGTAACCACCGGGTTGATGCGCTGTTCTGGTGCGAGGTCGTATCGGAGCCGTCCAAGCTGGGCGGGAGCATCCCGGATCCGACCCACACCGGGGTCGAGTGGGTGCCGCTCGACAAGCTCGGCGGGCTGCGGATGATCCCCCTTTACCTGCGCGACCAGGTCACTAACGTCGTTGCCCAGGCCGCTGCCGGTACGTGGCAGACGATGTACCTGGGCGACATGGCCTGACCGGGCGCAGAGAAGTGCCCCGTCTCACCGAGCTGGTGGGACAGGGCGGGATATGTCGGTCGGCTGCAGTCATGTTCAGGACTCCGGCCGTCCGACGTCCTGCCGCGACGCCGGCGACCCACTGCCCGTCCGAGCCGGGCGGCCCTGCAACTGGCGCACCACCGGGGCGGTGCCGAGGCAGAAGGCCCGGCGCCGGGCCCGCTGGTAGGCACGCAGGATCGCCCTCAGCCCGCCCCGGGACTTCGGGGCGAGCTCCACCTCTGATGAGGCTCGTTTGAATTTCCCCACCAGGTGCTCACGAGTTCCCCAGACCTGCTCACCTTGATTCCCACCCAGGCGCGCTGACCTGCGGACGGGCGTCACTCGGAAGGGGCCGCCCGATAGCCAGCCAGGTCCAGGGGCGGGGCGGGACGCGCCGACAGTCCGGTGCCCGCGACGCGCGCTCCGCGCTCGGTGGTCCACACGACGGTGCCCGCCCACCGCATCCCCGCAGAGCAGTGCAGCAGCCCGGCCTCCGCCATCACCCGGATCCGCAGGCGCGCGGTCTCCAGTCTCCCGCCCCTGCACGCGTTGGCGGCCTGGTGCAGGGCAGCGTCGCCAGCGCAAGGAGCCGCTCATCCTCCTCCGTGCGCATCCAGCCGTCGCCCCAGGCCTCGCCGCTGCGGCGCACCCGTCGCCAGCGCTCCGCCCACATCCGGTACGCCCCCGCCGTGTACCTACCTTGGGTGGGAGACGGCGGCCGCGTCCTTGGAGTCGGTGGCGAGGGCCTCGACCTGTTCCACGGTGAGGCCGCCCAGTCGGCAGGGTTGCCGAGGGTCAAGCGGGCACCGGAGAGCATGATGGAAGGCCCGTCAGCGCGGGCCTTCCCGCGGGCGTCATTCCTCGGCGATACCGGTGTGTCCGAGTCCGTCGTCCAAGGTGATGCGGATGGTCTCCCCGGAGCCGGTGGCGCCAGCGAGTTCGGCGGCGATCCGGTTGTAGGCGGTGGTGGCCAGAGCCCAGTCGGCTTCCAGAACGGTGGCGGTGGTCCGGGTGTTCCACAGCTCGATGAGCACAGCGATGAGCGAGCGCCCGGAGAGAGCGGCCTGGATGCGGCCCTCCTTGACGTCCTCCACGGCGGGCGGGGTACGGAAGTGGCCGTGGTCGACGGCCAGAGCGGAGAGGAACTCCCAGGTGTCACGGTGCAGGACGAGTTCGGCCGAGGCGACGCCGGCGGCCTTCAGCAGCAGGACTCCGTGGGCGACCTTAGGGTCCTCGGGCTCCGATCCGGGCGTCTGCCTGGAGGCGGAAGGCGCGGGTGCGGCCCCGGTGCCGGCGCCGCGGTAGGCGGTCTCGATGGCGTGCTTCAGACCGTCCTCCGCCCCCTCGCTCCCGGTCGCTTTCTGTGGATCCTGGCCCTGGTTGTGCTCCATGTTGTCCCCCTGGTCCTCACGGTCGGGCACGGTCTGCCACATGGGCGGTTCGGTGATGTCCTCGTCGCCGTTCTGCCCGGTCTCGACTGCACAGGTCTGCGGTGGGTCTGCCTGCTGCGGGGCGGCAGCCGGGGCTATGGCGAAGCCGCGAAGGAGATCGGCGAGCTCGCGTAGCTGCTGTATCTCCTCCCGTGTTTCCTCCCGGCTTTCCTGCAGGTCAGCGATCATCTTGTCCTGACGGCGGCGCAGCTCCCGGTTCTCTTCACGCAGCCCGGTGACACCGTTCTGCACGACTTCCTGGATCTTCATGCGGGCCTGCGAGAGTTCGCCGTGCAGCGCGGGGAGACCCACCGTCGGGTCGTCCAAGCGCTCCAGTTGCTTGCGTGCCTCCCTCAGTTCCCCCATCGCTTCATCGAACGCCTGTGTCCACCTCACGTGACTCCTTGACTACGTTCCGTTATGGCCGCTCGTATCTCCCCATAAGCAGCTGAGCCGACACGGCGCTTTCCAGCCCTTCCTGGACGTCGATGGGCTACTGACTCCAACTGTCTGATCGCGGTCACGAGCAGGCCGCCCCGCACAAGGAGCCAGCCAGGCGGGCCAGGACGGAGGCTGCTTGGAAGGCCAATCGGCCGCGCCGGGAACAGCCGGTCCGGCCAGCACGCATCGACCGGCCGCCCGGCCCCAGGACCTGCGGCTGCACCGCGAACTCGCCGCGCTGGTGGCCTTCTCGCGGGTGTCCTTGGGGCTGCGGGCCCGTTCGACGCTGGCGCGCAGGGCCTCCAAGTGGGCGGGGGCGGTCCTGACGCCGTAGTGCGCTCGGGGGAGGGGCCGGGGCAGGTTAGTGCGCCCTGTGTGCGCCGGGTGATGCGCCCTGGCTCTCAAACTGGCG
Organism: Streptomyces sp. NBC_01351; assembly: GCF_036237315.1. Lineage (GTDB taxonomy): Bacteria > Actinomycetota > Actinomycetes > Streptomycetales > Streptomycetaceae > Streptomyces. Next base: position 186,085 of record NZ_CP108357.1, read on the forward strand.
CACTCTGTGATCCGAGTCACGTGAACCACGGTTAACGCTGGTCGGTGCATATGACGAAAGCGGACGCGAATGTTCCACCAAGAACGCATGTCCGTCGGTTAACCCGAGCGCCCGTTCGTGCCGGTGAGTACATGCGAGAGCACACAGCGTTCTCCTCCGGGCCGCAATGGCGCGGCCCAGAGTCTCACCTGAACACGTAAGGAGGGTCAGTGGGGCACGAGATGTCCCGGTACACGCCGAAGCCCGGCGCCTACCGGATGACCGCCGCGGGACCGGACGCCGAGATGCGCCCGATAGCCCGCACCGCCTCGCGGGCCAGGGCAGCACGCACCGCCGCGCCGCGCACCGATGTGCGGCACGTAACCTCCCAGCCGCGCCTGGGAGTCCACAAGCCGGCCGCCGGGCCGCCGAATGATCAGGAGGGAGAGCGGTGAACGATTCGTCGTGGGAGTACGAGCTGACCAAGCCCGACCCGGCTGATTTTCCCGCCGCCTTCGAGGGCTTCTTCGCCCAACACAGGAGCGGCTTCCTCCGGCTCGCCGGATCCCGGCTGCGCAACCGCCAGGACGCGGAGGACGCCGTCATGGAGGCGGCCTACAAGATGTTCCGGAAGTGGGAGCGGATCATGGCCCACCAGAACCCGAGGGCAATGGCGTACCTGATCCTGCACAACCACCTCATCGACTTCTACCGGCGCCGGGCCCGGATGGCCGGGCGCGACGAAGCCGCCCGCCAGCACGCCCCCGTCGCCTCCGACTTCGCCGACCTGGGTGCATTCGCGAAGCTCGACGAAGCCCTGGAAACGCTGGAGAAGACCGCGCCCATGCAGGCCAACAGCGTGCGCCTGCGCCACCTCGCAGACCTCTCCTACGAAGACGTCGCGCTGTGCCTGGAGATCACGCCGGGCGCGGCGAAGACGAACGTGTCCCTCGGCTTGGCGAAGCTGAAGGACCTCATGAACATCCCTGACGCGGGGAAAGGGGATTCCTGATGTTGGAAGAGATGCTCAAGGCCCAGGCCCAAGCTCTCCACGACGAATACGACGACCACGACACCACCGGCTTCCTTCGCCGCCTGGCCGACCACATCAACGAGGAGGCACAGCGTCCGCCCCGCGTCCGGATGGCCAACCAGCCCTACGACGCCGCGGCTGAGCCCGAAGGGCCGGCGGCCGCGCCTCCGTCGCGGGCGCAGGTGATGGCTCCCGCGCAGGGGCCGGAGGCGAGGACCAGGGCGCAGAGCTTTGTCCGGCCCCGCGGCCGCCGTCCGATGCGGCGGCGGCCGACCCCGATTGCCCCGCTCGACCCCAGCGTCAGCCCGGCCGCCGTGATCGACTACGTCCGCAGGCTCTGCGAAGTGGTCCTCGCCTCCAAGGACGTCGAGCGCCTGGAGAGCTTCGACGAGGACTACGACCAGGCCGGCGCACGCACGTACGCGTGCCTGCTCTACACACTCGGCCAGCACACCGGCGCGTTGTACTGGTGGAGGTTCGCGGCCGGCGCGGGCGACGCGCTCGCGGCTCATCTCCTCGCCTCCCACCACGCCGCGGTCGGACTGGCCCCCGACGCACGGGTCTGGCGCGCCTTCGCCCAGATGCTCGGCTTCAGCAACGAACACCACGTGCCCACGCCCGTGCACACCGAGACCATGCTCGCCGAGCACTTCGCGGTCCGCGTGCCATGGGACCAGGAGCGGCAGTCCTTCTTCCGCGGTCTCCCCCGGGACCTCGCCACCCGCTGACCACTTCCGCAGGCCGCTGACGGCCCGTGATGCCCCCGGCTCCACCAAGGAGTCCGGGGTAGCACGGGCCCAATCAGGAGGCTTGCGCGCCTTGCCCTACCAGTCGTAGCGGCCCAATTCAACCGTTCTCCCACGGTAAACCCGCTGGTCAGAACCCTTGAATTCAAATTCTCGTCAACGTGGAAGCCCCACAGGACTTGCGGTTCTAAGTACCGCCTCCTGCACGGTGTGCCCATCGAGCTCCCGCCCTCGGTACGAAGCGGCGCCAGCTCCCGCTCCACGCCATCGCGTGCGACCACACATGCCCGAATCCGAAGGACCACCCACCCATGTCTCAGCCGACTTCCACCCCGCCGCAGGACCCCGCTCCCGTCCCGCAGCAGCCGACGCCGCCAGCCTCAGGCGGCGGCGCGACAGCGGCGCTCCTGCCCCTCCTGGTCCTGGTCTTCGTCCTCCTCGTACTCGTCATCGGCGCCGGCCTTCTCTACGTAACCGCCGCGCACCCCTCGCTCGCCATTCCGCTGACCGTCGCCGCCGCGGGCGTCACGATCGTCTTCACCATCGCCGGGGTCCTCGTCGCGGTCATGGCCTCCAGGAGGTGACCTCGGTGCGCCGCGCCCCGCCCGGATTCCCCCGGCGGGGCGGCTCCCACCCTGAGAGGCGCGGGCCCGCCACCTCCGGGGTTTCGGAGATGGCGGGCCCATGGGTCAGACAGCTGGAGTCAGCTGGCGTTTCCCAGGGGGGTGGCGAGGCCGGGGGCGTGCCAGCGTTGGTTGTTGCCGTAGGTGCAGTCGAACAGTTCGAGTTGGTTGCCGTTGTCGGTGCGGGCGTACGGCAGGTCGAGGCAGCGGCCGGAGTGCGGGTTGTAGAAGCCGCCGGTTGCGGTGGGGAGCCACTGCTGGTTGTAGGCGCCGGTGGCGCAGGTCCACAGCAGGATCGGGGTGCCGTTGGTCGTGCCGCCGCCTGAGATGTCTACGCACTTTCCGCCGATGCGAAGTTCACCGTCTGCCGTGATGGCGAATCTCTGAGCAGGGTCGTCGTTGGTGGTGCTGCAGTCCCAGATCTGGATGCGGTTACCGTCGATGCTGTTGCCGAAGTTGTTGTCTGCGCACTTTGCGGAGTTCAGCGCGGAGACGAGCTTGGTGCCGTTTGCGGTGGGGACGGTGGAGTGGTTGTAGACGGAAACGTTGCTGATACCGCCTTCGAAGAAGGAGGACGTCTTGCTCGCCCTCTTGTAGCGGCCCATGACCAGGGGGCCGGTGGCATTCCATGCGTTGGCCTTGGCGTGGTGGCCAGTGCCGGCCAGGGTGCCGTTGACGTAGAGGGCAATCAGGCCGGTCCGGTCGTCGTACGTGGCGGTGAGCTGGATCCATGCATTGAGTTGGACCTTGGCGGCGTCGTTCATGACTAGGGTCTGGTCGTAATCCCAGCCGTCGTCGTCCCGCTTGGACATTCCAAACCGCCAGGTGCCGTCCCCGTCGTGCCAGAGCATGAACCCGCTGGCGTGCGCTCCGTCCTGGCTGAGAACGACGCCGGTGGGTTTGTTGGACTTGGCCCAGGCGGAGACGGTGAAGCTTCGGGTGGTGTCGACGGCAGGGCCGGCGGCGGTGACGGTTCCGGTGGTTCCGTTGAGGGCGACGACGTCGGTGGTGGTGCCCGCGACGGTGTCGTCCTTGACCCGGGTGGCGCCGGTGGCGCTGAGGGCCGCGTTGTTGCGGCGGCGGAGGTCGATGGCGGTGTTGCCGGTGGCCTCGTTCAGTTTCCAGTGCGCGGTGGAGATGCGGGCGTCGCCCATGGTGTGGCCGGTGTTGAATCCGGTGACCTTGCCGGAGGTGGCGACGCCGTTCCAGGTGCGCAGCCGGTGGAGGCTGTCCAGGGCCCACAGGTCGGGGATGCCGTCGGCGCTGGTGTCGCCGGAGGTGCCGATGACAGGGTAGGTGGTTGCGTTGACGCCTGAGCTGATCTTGGTGCGCTTGGTGTGGTCGCCGAGGGCTGCGGGGTTTCCGGCGACGTTGGCGTACTGGTAGACGTCGCCGGTGGTGTTGTCGCGGGCCCAGAGGTCGGGGAGGCTGTCGCCGGTGGCGTCACCGGGGGCGATGAGGGTGAGGTTGTCCCAGCCTGTGGGGCTAAGGACGAGCACGAGAGGGTCGCGCAGTTCGCCAGTCGTGCCGGTGCCCTGGAACAACATCAGTGCGCTGCTCGTGCCGTCGTTCTCTACGGTGATCAGATCATTGCGAGGGGTGACGCCGCCTGCTTCCGGTAGTGCGTCGCCGACGGCGAGGATCTGCTTGACCCGTGCCCAGGTTCCCGCGTACTCGGCGCCACAGGGCTGGCCTGTGGCGGCGACGCGGCAATCCCCTGCGTCGGGCCGTGTGACGCCCTCGCCCCGATTGGCCTTGCTGTAGTAGAGGCCGCCGTAGGCTTCGAGGCCGCCCTCGGTAAGGGAGTTGCGGTAGAGCCACAGGTTGCCGTCGCGGTAGGCCCATAGGTCGTCGATGCGGATGCCGTTGCCGCCGCGGTGGGTGACGAGGGTGCCGTTGCCCCAGCTCTTGCCGTCGGGGCTGTTGGCTGCGTTGGAGGCGAGCATGCCGCCGGCTGCGGGGTCGATGGCGGTCGGGTAGACGATGAGGTCGCCGTTGGCAGCGGGGGCGATGAAGTCGACGCGTTCGTCGCCGGTGATGTCGCCGAGTGTGGTCTTCGCGTTCGGGTTGTCGGGGACGTAGAAGGTGTAGGTCTGCTGCTGAGAGCGGTTGCCGGCGCGGTCCACGGACTGGACGCGCAGGATGTTGGTGCCCCAGGTCGTCGGAGTCAGCGGGATGGTGGCGCTGCCGTCGGCGGCCGCGTCGACGCGGTTGGCACCACCGACCGGGATGGTCGAGTTGAAGGCCCACTCGTAGTACAGGACTCCGCTGATGGAGTCTGCGGCCTTCACCGTAAAGGTACCGGGCTGGCCGATGTGCTTGGTGGAGCCGGGCAGGGTACCCGACGGCGGATACTCGGCGGAGGTGACGACCGGGATGGACGGGAGCTGGGTGTCCATGCTGAACATGCAGCCGTTTACCCAGTTGGAGGTCATGTCGCCGTCACCGCCCTGGACCTGCCACCAGTAGGTGTGGCCGTCGGAGAGGTTGTTCGGCAACGCGGCTGCCCAGTGGGTGCCGTTTGCTTGGTTCCCCCACCCGCTGTCGTAGGCCACGGCGCCGTTGACGTCGTGGACCAGGAACCGGGCGTCGTTGGACTGTCCGTCCGGATCACCGATCCACGCGTCAATGCGCAGCCCGGCATAGCCCGTGGCGCCGACCCAGCCGCAGCCGTTGCCGTTCGCGTTCTTCGGCTCCGGGCTCATGCCAAGGGACCACGGGTCATACGGCGGCCGGTTGTACTCGATGTACAGGAAGGGCAGGTCGTTCTTGTCGCGGGTGAACCGCTTGAAGGAGTTGTTGCTGCTGCTCTTGGATTCGTTGGAGGCGAAGAGGCCGTAGGTGAGGCTGCCGCGCCATTCGTTCGCGGCGAGGTGTGCGCGTACGTCCCACTCACCGCGCGTGGTGGCGTCGGGGCAGCCGGGGCCGCCCGCGCTGTTGAGGGAGGTGGTGCGCAGGATCTCCCAGTCCCGGGGCTGGGTGTTCCAGGTGATGTTGGAGAGCAGCGGTTCGGTGGAGTGCAGGTCTACGTTGTAGGTGTTGCTGCAGGTGGCGTCGGCGGCGTCCGACTGGGTCGCGAAGAAGGATGCCTTCTTGATGCTCTTGTCGCGCAGGTCGCTGGTGTCGAGCTGTACGTAGTAGCGCTCCAGGCCTGTCCTGGTGCGCCAGCGTTGGTAGCCGACGCCGGGGTCGTAGGTGTCGCTGTAGTCGTCGTAGCTGACGGTGGTGGGGTAGCCCTCCTGTACCCAGGCCCAGTGCTGGGTGCCGCGGCTGGTGGGCTGCCATGCCGGGTCGATGTAGACCGGGTAGGTGGTGGCGGGGTCGGCCATGAAGGCCTGGTCCGGGGTGAGGGCGAGGGAGTCCTTGCCGAGGTCGGTCTGGAGCCGGGTGACCTTGGCGGAGTCGCCCGGGCCGGCGCTGTCCGAGGCGGACTTGACCGGTTCGTCGTCCGCAATCTGGGCTGCGGTCGCCGCCTCGGAGAACGCGGCGGCGTTCGACGGTTCGGCGAGGGGAGTTTGGACGGGGCGGGTGGAGTCCCACATGGTGGGGGTCGGAGCTTGGAAGACCGTACGGCCCGAGGCATCGGTGGCCTTCAGGTTGCCGTTGCCGTCAGCGGAGACGGTGACGCCCTGGCCCTTCAGGCCGGTGGTCAGCTTGGCGAGTTTCGGGTGCTTCGCGGCCGCGGCGGACTTGACGACGAGGATCTGTGAGATGCCACCGCCCTCATCGGCCGTGACCTTGAGGTCGGTGCCCGGGACCACCTCGCGATAGACGGCGCTGGCGCCCTCCAGCACGGGTGCGGGAAGTGGTTCCGGCCAGCTCAGCACGAGCTGTTTGCCGTCTTGGTCCAGCGTGGCAAGCGGCGCGGTGCCGCCCCCGGACAGGGTCAGGCCGCTCACCGAGGCCTTCGGGCTGAGCGTGCCGTCGGCCGCCTTGACGAGGGTGGCGTCCAGCTCGGCCCACTTGCCGTCGCGTTTGGTGCGCAACGGGGCGACGCTGCGGGTCAGGCCCAGTGTGCCGTTCGGGTTGGCCATCACCGTGTCGGTCTCGGTCGTCCCTGCCGGCACGGGCACGGGCTTCCCGGTGCGCTTGGCCTCCGCGAGCGCGGTGTCCTCCGCCCGCTCCCGTTCGGTCGTCGGCCGCTCCGGCGGCGTCTGAGCGGCCGGTGCCGCCGGCTTGTCGACTGCCGAGGCGGTCGGCGCCGCGCCGACGGATGTGACGGACAGGGCAAGTGCGACCAGCCCGGCCAGCGCGACCGGCCGACGGGCCGGTCGCATTCTTCGTAACATTCCCCCACGGGAACTCCCCAGTGTGATCGTTTCCGACAACTGGGCGTGAACGCTAACAGCCCATCCGATCGGGCGGCCTGTGATCAGAATTCGGAACTCGATATTCCTGGGAACTATTTCGCAGGATCGTGATAAATCGATCGACGCGATCCGGCCATCGCGTAAGCGAACTGTCGGGTTTCAGGCAATCTTCGGAACCTTGCAGGTCGGGCCGAGATGTCTTGTCCGGATTGGTTCATGTATTGCGGACGGCCAACAGGCTAGGCTCTCAGGCCAATTGATCCACTCGGCGACCGTGGGGGGAATGCCGTGTCGGCACCAACGGCTGGACTTCGAGCGATGAGAAGAAACTCGAAGATCAAACAGCGCATCGCAGTTCCAGTGTTAGTGGCACTCTCGCTGCTCGTCGGCTCGGGAACTGCCCAAGCCGCGCAGTGGCAGCCAAAAGATCAACGCCGCTGGTCACCGGGCGTATTAAAGAAGACCGAGTCGGTCTCCGGGAAGAACGCTCCGAAGATCGATCCGAAGACCCTTAAGGGCGACGGGGCAACATCCTGGCGCCCGAAGGACGTGTACTGGCCGCCTGCTTCTCAGGCCGAGGTGGATCTTGGTGCTACGGCGCCCGCTGCTCCGCGCGGTTCGCTTCTCACCGCGCCCGCACCTTCCGGTGTCCCAGCGGCTCCCGCCGCCGATCCGAGCCGCGCGGGCACCGCTCCCGTCTGGGTGAGCCCCGCGTCGGCCAAGGACGCTCCGCGCACCGGCAAGGCTGCCGTGCAGCTCACGGACAGAGCTGCCGCCGAGAAGGCCGGCATCCAGGGCCTGCTGCTCACGGTCCGCCCGGCCGGGGATGTGGTGAAGGCCGGCCCGGTCAAGGTCTCGGTGGACGTCTCGCACATCGCGGGTGCTTTCGGTGGCGACTGGCTCCACCGGACCCACCTGGTCAGGCTGCCGGAATGCGCCCTGACCACCCCCGAGCACGCTGAGTGCCGCACGCAGACACCCGTCACCACCGCCAGGGACGGCGACCGGGCCGGGCTGCTCAGCGCGGAAGTACCCCTCAAGGGCGGCTCCGCAGGCGAGAGTCTGCGTACGAGCGAAGCTTCCACTGCTTCGGATGGGGCTACGGTGCTCGGCGTGACGGCCGCGCCAGGCGGCCCCGCCGGAACCTACGCCGCCACCAGCCTGGCACCTTCGGGCAAGTGGTCCAGCGGCGGGAACGCCGGCGGCTTCTCCTGGTCGTACCCGATTGCCGTACCGGATGCACTGGGCGGTACCAAACCCACCATCGACCTCTCGTACAGTTCTCAGGCAGTGGACGGCCGCACCGCGGCCACGAACAACCAGGCCTCATGGATCGGCGAGGGCTGGGACTACTCGCCCGGCTTCGTTGAGCGAACCTTCAAGCCCTGTGCCAAGGACGGCCAGGCCGACTCGAGCGAACAGTGCCTGGCCGGGCACAACGCGACGGTCTCCCTGAACGGCAAGTCCTCGACGCTCGTCCGCGACGACACCTCCGGCACCTGGAGGCTCGAGAACGACGACGCCTCGAAGGTCGAGAAACTGACCGGGGCGACCAACGGCGACAACAACGGCGAGTACTGGAAGATCACCACCCCGGACGGGACCCAGCATTACTTCGGCGTCGGCCGCAAGCCCGGCAGCGCCACCGCACCCGCCACCAACTCCGCGTGGACGACTCCTGTCTACGGCAACAACGCGGGCGAGGAGTGCAACAAGCCGACCTTCGCCGCGTCCTGGTGCCAGCAGGCCTGGCGCTGGAACCTCGACTTCGTCGTCGACTCCCGCGGCGGAATGACCACCCACTCGTACGCCACCGAGACCAACCATTACAAGCTCGGTGTCTCCGCTGCGACCCCGCAGGGCACGCTCACCCCGTACATCCGAGGCGGCAACCTCGAGAAGATCACCTACGGCTCGAAGCTGACGGACGCCGACACGTTCAAGCCGACCGCGCAGGTCGTCTTCGGCGTCGAGGAGCGCTGCCTTCCAGTGAAGGACGTCTTCGACTGCGCGCCGGCCAAGCTGACCGCGGCCAACGCCACCAAGTGGCCTGACGTCCCCTTCGACCAGAAGTGTGCGACCACCGGAACCTGCGAGAACTACTCCGCCACCTTCTGGACCACCAAACGCCTCACCAAGATCACCACGCAGGTCCTCGACAGCGCCGGCGGTTACGCCAACGTCGACTCCTACGAGCTCAAGCACCAGTTCCCGCCCACCAGCGACAACACCGCACCCTCCCTCTGGCTGGCCTCGCTCCTGCACACTGGCCACGACGGCGCGACCACGCTCCCCACCAACCCGGTCGTCTTCTACGGCAAGCCGCTGAACAACCGCGTCGACTCCAGCGTCGACAACCGCCCCGCGATGAACAAGTACCGTGTCGTCAAGATCGAATCCGAGACCGGTCAGGTCACCGACGTCGGCTACGCGGACCCGGACTGCGCGCCGGGCGCCGGGCTTCCATCCTCGAAGGACGGGAACACCACGCGCTGCTACCCGGCCTACTGGAACCCGGACAACAAGAGCCCGCTCGACCCGACCCTGGACTGGTTCCACAAGTACGTCGTCACCCGCGTCACCGAGCTCGACAACTTCAGCGGCTCACGTCCACAGGAAGTCCGCTACGAGTACGTCGGCGGCGCAGCCTGGCACCGTGACGACGAGGAACTGACCGAGGACAAGCGCCGCACCTGGAACCAGTTCCGCGGCTACGAACAGGTCATCACCCGCGCCGGCACCGCCCCCGACCCCATCTCCAAGCGCACGACCTTCTACCTGCGCGGCATGGACGGCGACATCAAGGCCGACGCCAGCAAGCGCACCGCCACCTTCACCGGCCTCGCCGGCAACACGATCAAAGACGCCGACCCGCTCGCCGGCACCGTCCGAGAGACCCAGACCTTCGCCTCCGACGGCGGCGAACTCGTTGCCATCTCCGAGAACGAACCCTGGCTCTCCAAGGTCACCTCGACCCACAGCCGTGGCACCAAACTCCCCGCGCTCACCGCCCAGATGCAGCGCGACGGCTCCTCCCGTGAGAAGAAGCTGCGCGCCGACAAGACCTGGCAAACCACCTCCGAGACCGTCAAGTACGACGACACCTACGGCATGCAGGAGTGGACCCGGGACCAGGCAGACGGGCTTCCCGACACCTGCACCAAAACCTCCTACACCCGCAACACCGCCGCCTGGATGATCGACCGCGTCTCCGAGACTATCCAGATCCAAAGCAGCGACTGCGCGACCACAGCAACCGAGGCGAACACCCTCAGCCGTAACCGCACGTCCTACGACGGACAGACCCACGGCACCCTGAACGGCCCCGGCCAGGTCACCAGTACCGAAGAACTCGACCGCTTCGAAGCCGGCCAGCCCAAGTACACAGTCAACTCGACCCGCGCCTACGACGCCTACGGGCGCGTCATCAGCAGCATCGACGCGGTAGGCGCCAAGACCACGACGGCCTACGAACCCTCCGCACAGGCACGCGCCACCACCATCAAGGTCACCAACGCCAAGAACTGGACGACCACCACCACCCTGCACCCTCTGCGCGGGACACCGGTCAAAACGGTGGACCAAAACAACCGCACCACCGAAGCGGAATACGACGCGCTGGGCCGCACAACCCGCGTCTGGCAGCCAGGCCGCGCCCGCAGCGACAGCGCCAGCAAGGTATTCACCTACGACCTCACCAACACCGGCACCAGCTCCGTCACCACCCAGACACTCCGCGCCAGCGGGCTGTACGCCACCTCCATCAGCATCCTCGACGGACTCGGACAGAAGGTACAACTTCAGGAAGACCCGAAGATCGAGGCGGAGGGCCGCCGTCTGATCACGGACACCTGGTTCGACAGCCATGGACGTGCCGTCAAGACCAACAACACCTACGTCAACGCGGACTCCGCCCCAGTGAAGACCCGGTTCATCGCCGACGAGAACATGGTGCCCGCAACAAACACCACGCTGCACGACGGACTCGGACGCACGGTCGCCAACGTGTTCTCCTCCAAAGCGCAGGAACAGTGGCGCACCATCACCGCCTACCCCGGAGTCGACCGCACCGACACCACCCCGCCCAAGGGCGACAGCGCGACCTCCGTTCTCACCGACGCCCAAGGCCGCACCGTCGAGCGGCGCAAGTACAAGAGCCCCACGCCCACAGGGGAGTACGACACCACCCGCTACGCCTACAACACCGACGGCAAGCTGACCCGGATCACCGACCCGGCCGGCAACATCTGGACATACGACTACGACCTCCACGGGCGACAGATCCGCTCGGTGGACCCGGACAAGGGCACGTCCACGGTCACATACGACGCCGCCGACCGGCCCGCGTCCACCACGGACGCCCGCGGCACGACGGTCTTCACCAGCTACGACACCCTCGGCCGCCCGACGTCCCGCAACCAGAACACGGTCGACGGACCCGAACTGGCGACCTACGAGTACGACACCCTGCTCCCCGGCCAGCCGACCGCCTCGACCACCTGGGTGGACGGCAAGCCCTGGCGCCGGGAGACCACCAGCTACGACATCGGCTACCGGCCCACCGGCACCAAGCTGACCGTCCCGGAAGGCGAAGGAGCACTCACCGGCACCTACGCCGCCAGCACCACCTATAACACCATCACGGGACTGGAGTACCAAACCAACCTGCCTGCAGCCGGCGGCCTGCCGTTCGAGAGGCTCAGGACCAGCCGCTTCGCCAGTGGCCTGCCCCGTTCCTACGGCTCGGACAACGTCAACTACGTCAACTACGTCAACTACGACGAACTCGGCCAGGTCCGACGCACAACCTTCGGCGACGACCCCAAGCAGGCGAGCTTCACAAACACGCTCGACCCGGCCACCGGCCGGCTGCTGAGCACCGAGTTCAAGAAGCAGGACGCGTCCACCGCAGTCGACATCACCGACTACACCTACACCCAGGCCGGCGACGTCACCTCCGTCACCAACACCCAGGGCGCCACCCGCGACACCCAGTGCTTCACCTACGACTACCTCCGCCGCCTGGGCGAGGCCTGGACCGACACCGGAACCACCACCACCCAGCCAGGCCCGTCAGTCCCAGGCATCGGCAACTGCACCAACCTCACGCCCCAGCCTGGGAAGATCGGAGGCCCGGCGCCGTACCGCCAGTCCTTCACGTACGACGTGACCGGCAATCGGACCTCCTCCACGGACCACGACCCGGCTGGTGACGCCGCCAAGACCGTCACCACCACCCACACCTACCCGGCCCCGGGCTCCCCGCGCCCCCACGCCCCGACCTCCACCACCAACAAGACGGGCAGCGCACCGGAAGTCACGAGCGCCATCACGTACGACGACACGGGCAACACACTCACCCGTCCCAACGCCCCGGGATCAACACAGACCCTGACCTGGACCCCTGAGGGCAAACTCGCCTCAGCCACCACCCCAGCGGGCACCTCCACATACGCCTACGACGCGGCCGGCAACCGCCTGCTCCGCAAGGACCCCGGCAAGACCACCCTCTACCTCGGCTCGACCGAGCTCACCCTCAACACCACGGCCAACACCGTCACCGGCACCCGCTACTACTCCACCCCCGGCGGCACCACCATCGTCCGGACCTCCGACGGCAAGCTCACCTACGTCGCCGCCGACCACCACAACACCGGCACCACCGCCATCGACGCCACCACCCTCCAAGTCCAGCGCCGCACCACCAAGCCGTTCGGCGAGGACCGCGGCACGGCACCAGCAGCCTGGCCCGGCGAACGCGGCTTCGTTGGAGGAACCCAGGACAAGACCACGGGCCTTACCCACCTCGGCGCACGCGAGTACGATTCTGTCCTCGGACGATTCCTCTCCGTAGACCCGCTGATGATCGTGGACGACCCCCGCCAGCACAACGCCTACCAGTACGCAAACAACAGCCCCCTCACCGAATCCGACCCGACCGGCAAAGCCATCGAAGAGTGCGCTAGTGGCATGTACACCTGCACCAACGCTGGCACCAAGCCCACCGGATACGGAAAGAACTATGAACGAGAAGTCAACAACAGCCGCGGAACACTCGCCCCTGAGTACGTAAAGCAGAAAAATCGCAACAAGGCCCCCCGGCACTTCTGTGACGGCTGCACCACGATGCCGCCCCGGGCGCCGAAGGGTCTGGTCGCGCCGTCCGGCGGGCAGGACGTCTTGTGGTCGGAGACCTTTTGGGTGCGAAACGCGTACTACACCGACTACACCACGGCGGGAATGCTGGACGTAGCGCCAAACGATACGGACGTTACCTTCGCGTACAGCGAGCAGGCGATGTATGCGGCGGCGGAGCAGTTCGCGGACAAGATCGGCTGGTCCGCTGGGGTATCGGCGACGATCGGGGCGGGCTTCGACCTAAAGGTTGCCGAAGTAAAGGCGGAAGTGTCGGCCACTCTGGGCATCAACGGAGATTACACCTGGACGAACATAGATACGAAGACTCGCAGCACGACGTTGACCAAGACGGTTCCCATGAAGGTGAAGGGCGGGGAGCACTACGGGCTGTCGCCCCACGGCGTGATCGACACGTACACAACCACCTACCACCACGCGGACGGGCGGACAAGTACCAAGACCTGGGGCGCCTTCGACCTCACTTCGTGGACTCCAGTCACCTACTCGGAGATCCCGATTAACCGGGTGGCCCTCAATGCGACCGTCCTCAAGACAGGGAGCACACCATTCTGACCACCGGCCTGAGGCATCCCGCGATTCGGTGGGCGGTGGGTGCAGCCACGTGCACCGCCCTTGCGGGCTGTGGCCCCCAGGCAGCCCACACTGCGCCGAACGTCTCCGCGACGAGCACGGCGCCGCAGATACAGGCGAGCTCGTCGAACCTGGAACAGAAGGAGGTAGAACTGATCGCTCAGGCTAAGGGGATGGGGGAAATCCCCACGAGCGCAGGCATCAGCCGGATCGATCTGCCTGGAGTCACCGCCTTCCTCTGGGAGTCGCTACAAGGACATGTCTGCCTCTGGGAATCGGCGCTATCTGGCGGCATGCAGACGATCAAATGCTCGACCACTGATGCCGCACGACCGAAGAATGACTCGAAGGTCGTCGCGCTCCATGGCCCTGGGGCACTGAACGCGGGAGCCCGAGTCGTCCTGTTGGGAGACACTGGCGAGAAGGTGGTCTCCGCCGCATACAAGAGCCGGGAGCTAAACTGGGAGTTCGTCAGAACACTTTCTCCCGCGACCAGCGGACGGGACGTGTACTACATAACACTGGATGAGTTCCCCCTCGACGGCTGGCTCGACCTGACCGTCCAGGCAGGCGACCTGCGGAAGGCAGATCGGGTCTCGCTCGCCTGGTAGCTAAGACGGCGTGAGGGTGGAGGGGCGCTCATCAGGCGCCCCGCTATCGACGCCGCCACCCTCCAGACCCCACGTCCCACGTCGTGGTGACCACGGCGTGGGACGTGAACCAGTTGCTGGCGGAGGCCACTGACCCATGGCTTCGCAATCTTCCGCAAGGCCCGCCCCGTGTGGCTGGAGTACCCGCCCCGCGTGAGCCGGACGGCAGTCTTCGACCACACCACCCTGGTCGCCCTGTACCAGGCGGACCCGTTCTTCACCAGCCTCTACATCGAACCCTCGCGGGGCACCGGTCGCGTCCTGATCCCGGCTCTGTCTGTACTCGCCGCCGAACGGGCGACCCCCGGCGCGGGCGCTCACCCAGCGCCTCGTCCTCGTCATCGGAGCCGGCCTTCTCTACGTGACGATCGCGCACCCCTCGCTCGCCATGCCGCTGACCGTCGCGGCCGCAGGCGTCACAATCGTCTTCACCATCGCCGGTGTCATCGCCGCGTTCGTCGCGGCTTCCAGGCGGTAACCCGCTACCGCAGGCGAGATCTCTCCAGGGGGAGTCACCCAGATTTGGGTGACTCCCCCTGCTGTGCCCGGCCCACCGGTACTCGTGGGAGTGATTCCGTCCCGCCAGTGGGCGCAGTGCACAGCGGGCAGGGAGCTGCGCTGAGAGCAACAACCCGAAGCTGTGTGCCGACCAGCACCTTCCGGCGGGCTCCGCTCCGGCGATGCCGAACCGGAAGTCGTGGTTGGCGCGCTGCCAACGACGGCGCGCGTTCAGCGCGGTAACGGGTATCGGTAGGAGAGGCGGAGTGGACACCATGTCTGTGTCGGTTCTTGGTCGGGGACGACGGTGGGGCCAGGCCTGGGGACGGTGGCGTCCGCAGGCGGTCCTCCGCACTGGCGTGCTGGCCGCTGTCAGCCTGGCGTTCGTCGTGTCCCCGCCCGGCGCCGCTCTGGCGGCATCCGGTGATCTAGACCCAGGCTTCGGTATGGGCGGCAAGGTGACCACCGATTTCGGCGGCTTCGATCTGGCTAACGCCGTGGCAGTTCAGGCTGATGGCAAGCTCGTGGTAGCCGGCCACCGCGGCCTGGACGAGACCACCGACTTTGCACTGGCCCGCTACAACCACGACGGCAGCCCCGATGCCACCTTCGACGGCGACGGCAAGGTGACCACCGACTTCAGCGGTGGTGGTGACAACGCCATCTCGGTGGCGGTACAGGCCGACGGAAAGATCATCACGGCTGGCTTCTCATTCACCAACAACCTCGCCGACGACACTCAGCTGGCCCGCTACAACGCCGACGGCAGCCTGGACACCTCCTTCGGCACCGGAGGCAAGGTCACCACCGACCTCGGTGGCCACGACGGGGCACACAAAGTGCTGGTGCAAGACGACGGGAAGATCCTCACGATCGGCTTCGGCGACGAGGGGAGCGATGCCGAGTTCATGCTGGCCCGCTTCGAAACGGACGGCCGTCTGGATACCTCCTTCGACGGCGACGGCAAGGCCACCACCGCCTTCGGAGGCTTCGGTCTGGCTGACGGAGGGGCCTTGCAGGCCGACGGCAAGATCCTCGCCGCCGGCTACACCACCGCCGGCGTAGGCGGCAGCGACGATTTCGCGGTGGCCCGCTACAACCGCGACGGCAGCCCCGATGTCACCTTCGACGGCGACGGCAAGGCCACCACCGACTTCGGTTCCGACGAGCGGCCCAACGGCCTGGCGGTGCAGGCCGACGGGAAGATCGTTGTCGGGGGCTCCCGCTTCACGGACACGGCCGACGGCACCGACTTCGCGCTGGCCCGCTACACCACCGGCGGTGGCCTCGATGCCACCTTCGACGGCGACGGCAAGGTGACCACCGACTTCGGCGATGGCGATGGCGATGGAGCACAAGGAGGTGTAGCTGTGCAGGCCGACGGCAAGATCCTCGCCGCCGGCTTCACCAGAGCAGGGGGCTCCCTCGACTTCGCGCTCGTCCGCTACACCACCAACGGCGGCATGGACACTTCCTTCGGCACCGGCGGCAAGGCAGTGGCCGACTTCGGCACACGTGCCGCAGCCACCCAGATGGCGGTGCAGGACGACGGCAGGATCGTCGTCGTCGGCTACACCTTCGCGGCCGACGGCAGCGACTTCGCGCTCGCCCGCTTCCATGCCGCCCCGGCCGAGGTGGACCTGTCCGTCACGAAAGCCGGGCCCGCCACCATCAGCCTGGGCGACCAGGCTTCTTACACCCTGACCGTAACCAACACCAACGCCACCGTCAGGGCCACCGACGTCACGCTGTCCGACACCGTGACCGGCCCCGGCACGGTGGTCTCGGTGACACCCAGCCAGGGAAGCTGCACCACCACCGCCACCAGCGCCACCAGCGCCACCTGCACGCTCGGCTCCCTACCCCCCGGCGCCACCGCCACCGTGACCGTCGTCGTCGAACCCACGGCCGCGGGAACCCTGTCCGACACGGCCACGACCAGCTCCGCCGAAACCGACCCCGCGTCCGACAACAACACCGCGACGGCCAACACCACCGTGGACAACGCCCACGGCTGCACCATCCTCGACACCAGTACTTCCAACACCATCGCTGGCACAGGTGGCGACGACGTGATCTGCGGCCTCGGCGGCAACGACGTCATCAACGGGGGCAACGGCAACGACGTCATCTACAGCGGATCCGGAAACGACGCGATCGACAGCAGCAACGGCACCGACACCGTGGACGGCGGCCCCGGCAACGACACCCTCATCGGCGGCAACGGCAACGACACCCTGACCGGCGGCCCCGGCAATGACATGCTCATCGGCGGCAGCGGCAACGACACCCTCACCACCACCGACGGCGTCACCGGCAACGACACCGCGGACGGCGGCACCGGCATCGACACCTGCACCACCGACCAGGCCGACATCCGCATCAGCTGCCCGTAACCCCCGAAGATCGACGAGACGTGGATCGGGCCCGCCCCTTACCCCGGCGTGCCGGGGCGAGGGGCAGCCGCCCTTCATCATCGGCGCCGGTCTTCTCTATGTGACGATCGGGCACCCTGCCCTCGCCATGCCGTTGACCGTCGCTGCCGCGGGCCTCACGGTCGTCTTCACCATCGCCGGTGTCCTCGTCGCGGTCATCGCCTCCTCCAGGAGGTGGCCTCGGGCGCGCGCCGCGCCCCGTCGGGAGTCGCCCCGGGAGTACGTGCGATGGCCCGCGAACCGGGACCCTCTGGTTCGGGGGCCATCGCACGTACGGGGTCAGGGCTGGGTGTGGAGGTGATCCCGTCTGGCGTGGACCCGTCCGCGCCAGGCGGAGCGGACATGTTCTTCGAACGCAGGGGCGGCTTTCCTCAGCACGCGGCACCAGCACCCTCAAGGACCTCCGCACCCAGCTCACCTGCGCCGCACTTATCCCCGCCGTCCGAGTCTTCCTCGCCGCCACCGCCTGAACGCCCTAACCCGTGCACCACCGTTGGTGCGCGCCGAGAAGCTGTTGCCATGCTCTGCAGCAAACCGGGGAGCGTGGACAGGGTCAACGACGGCGACGCGCTACTGCGGTGACACAGCGAGCGCACGTGCCGACTACCTCATAACGACAGACCCCGAGCCGCGCCATGACCACCAAGCCGTTTCGAACCGTCAGGGCCCCCCGAGGAAGGCGGAGCCGTGCGGTCCGCGCGGGGTGAGTACGGTCTGTTCATGCAGAACTTCGGTCTGGAGCAGCGGGGGCATGTCCTTCTCATAGCGGGGAGTGCCGCGGTGCGTCGCCGTACCGTTCAGGTCGCACCGAGTGCCAACCTGGCCGCACTTGGGGTGGTGCCGGCGTCGCTGCTGTTGCGGAGCGACGTTCCGTGCGACACGACGTATCTCGACGGGGTCCGGGATCCGAACTTGGTGCTGACACGCCTGCGTGCAGCTGCGGCTACAGCGGGCCCGCTGCTGGTCTATCTTTCGGGCCGTCTTACCGTCGACCGTCGCAGCAGCCGGCTGCACCTCGCTCTGGCCGGGACGACGGCCGCTTCGGTCCGCTACACGGCACTGCCCTGGGAGTGGCTGGGCAAGGAGCTGAAGGCCCGTCCGGCAGGGTTGACGACCGTGCTGCTCGATCTGGTCGCGGACAAGGCGGCATGGCCCGTTCTGCAGGAGCATGGACGCCTGCCCGCATCTTCGTCCGTCGAGGTGTACGGGGTGGTGTCCCCGCCCGGCTTTGCCGCAGGCGGGGACACCGTGAGCAGCTACACGCGACACTGGATCGACCAGCTACGCAACAGCCACTCCCGCCCCGCCAACCTGCACTTGCACGCTCTCGCGGCAGGAACCGCGGCCCTGGCGCCGGGCGCCCTCGTCCTGCCGACAGCACGGGAACTCGGCGCGTCAGCCGCTCCGGGGCTGGCCTCGTCCTACGGCAATGGCCCGCGTTCCGGGGACGGCCATGCAGTTCCGCCGCATCTGCAGAGCCCAGGTCCCGCGCCAGCCGAGCCTTCGATGGAGCATTCGTATGCTCGGGGCTTCGGCTTCGCACCCCGGCCAGGCGGCGCGGTTGATGGTCAGCACGGCCAGGTCCTGCCGGGCCAGACTGTCCCTGCCGGGGCCGTGCACTCGTCCGTGGCTCAGCACGTGGCGGTCCCTCAGCAGCTGGCAGTAGCCGGTGATTCGGCCCGGGACCCGCGGCCGCACATCCATGCCCTGGCCACTTCCGGCCGGCACACCGAGGCAGCCGCACTCGCCTCCGCGTGGGAAGAGTACGAGGTGCAGAGAGCGGGGTACGCCTCTGCGGAAGCGACCGGCTGGCTGGAGATCCGGGCAGACCTTGCCAGAATGGCGGGCAACTTCGGGCTCGCCACCCAGCTGTGGACCAGTGCCTGTCGGATCCGCCTCACCAGTCAGTCCCCCCACGCACCTGAAGTACGCGCGGCGGCCGCCGGCGCCCTCTACTGCTGGACCCAGCTGACGGATACCGACGCAGCCACCGAGACCGGGCCGGCCCTCGTCCGCCTCCTGCGCACGCTGCCGACCCTCGATCCCCGGCATCTGAAACTGGCCCAGCGACGCCTGGAGCTCCTCCAACAAGTGCCGAGCCGACGTTGAGGGACGCGGAGCAGAGACGCCGGCCTGCACCGTAATCGGGCAGCCGAAGCCGAAGGTGGTCCGACAGCAGCCCCTCACGGCCGCCAACGGCACGCTGGCCCAAGAGCAGGCGCCGAAGGGGCCCAGACAGCGGCCCTCGAAGAAGAGGTTGGCCTCCGGACCGGATCTCAGGTTCGGGGGCCGGCCCCCAGCGCCCGACGGGCCGCCATGCCGCCCGCGGTACGCGGCAGGAGCGGCTCAGTGTCCTCAGCGGCCCGCTCCGCAGCGGTACGGCCCCGCACCGTACGCGGCTCCTGGTCCTCGACAACGGGATCCGGTCCGTGCCCGAGCGGGCGGCGCATGGTGCTCATCGCTGCAGTTTCGCAGGGGGTCTGATGACCCGTCCGAGCAGGGCAGCTACATCGGACTCGGGTCAGGGGTCGCGTAGGTGATGCCGACGTCTCCGGCGGAGGTCGCGGCGAGCGCCACGACCTTCCAGATCGCGGCGGGAACGCCAGCCCTGGGACCGTTGCACGCCTCGTTAAGCAGATCAACAGTCAACCCCACGGGCTTTCCGTCCGACCCCTTGGCCGAGAACTTGACCTGTTCCACTGTCCACGGTTCCTCGTGGACAGCAACGAACTCCACCGAAGCGTGGTACGCCTCGAAGTCCTTGCCGTTCTGGGTGAGGGTGAGGGTGCCCTGCTGAAGGTGGATGCCGACGTCAACCTCTCGTCCTGCACGATGACGGGTTCGCCGTTGGCGCTCAGGTCCACGGTGCTGACTGCCCATCGAGAGAGGGCGTCCAGCAACCGATCCTCATGCCCACTCGGCAAGAAGCCAGCTCTCGGCCTGGCTCACCGACTCGCACAACATCACGCGTCGATACTCACCGCGCCTCGGCGTTCCACCGTATTCGTTTGCCGCGCTCCGGGCCAGGAGTCCCCAAGTCGACTCGCCCTTCGGCGTGTATCGCGACATCTGGGTGTATTTCACTGCGCCTAGACGCGCGCCCGATTCACGGTCGAAGACGTTCGCCTCCCCGTTGCCTCGCTCGGTGGCAGGCCAGTCGAAGCGCAATCGGGCCGTCGTCAGGATCCGGTCCTTTGGGTTCAGCAACATGGAGGAAGCTTAGTCCGCCGCTTCCCATCACCGGCGGGGAATGGGCGCGTGATGCTCACCGCCAACGTTACGCAGGCCGGCTGACGGCTTCCAGCAGCCGCCGGTGCAGGCCGGAGAGCTTCACGCCGCCGCGGACCCGGCCGAGGTCAGTTCGGGGAAGGCGTTCTCCCAGACCGTCCGTACGTGCCGGCTGACCAACGTGCGCAGGACGGGCCACTGAGCGAGGAGGAGGTCGCGGTTGAGCAGCCGCACCAGGTCCTCGTGCTGTCCCTCGGCCAGGACCGTGCGGTACATACCCATGCGCAGGCGCGGCCGGTCGAGGTCGTAGGCGCGCAGCCCGGACCAGGCGACGTGGAGCGGCAGCTCGACCGTGCCGTGCCCGGGCCCCGCGAGGTCGCCGAGGGAGGCGGGGAGCCTGCCCGCGTACCGGGCACTCAGCACCTCGGCCGCCGAGGAGCCGGGATCGGTGGGGGAGAGCATGACCATGAATCCGAATATTCCGTGTCCCGCCCATCCCTGACACCGCAGACGCGCCACACCGCACCGGTGGCTACACGGGGTGTCGTGCCGGTTGCGGAGGCGGGCTACGCCGTTAGATGCCGTCGGCGTACGCGGGCGGGTCGGCGGGGGCCCGGACCGGGCCGTTCGGGCGTCCTGGCTGCCGGGCCGCTGGCTGGGGTGGCGGAAAGGGCCTTCCTGCAAGCACGGAGGTGCGGGTTTGGGCGGCGGGGCGGTCAGCGGCAAGCTCAAGCGGCCGCAAGGAGCTCGCAGCCCGTCTCGCGGGGGAGATCCGCAAGCGCTGGCAGCCCCAGATCCGCGCCAAGGCCAAGCAGGCGGCCGCCACCAGTGGCGGACTCGTCATCGAAACCCGCGCCCGGTTCGGGTACACCGCCGCCGCCGGCACCACCGACGACGGGCGAATGCGCCACCTGACCCAGGGCCTGCCCCCGGCCTACGCGGCGCGCCTCTTCGAAGCCCAGGAGCAGGGCGCCACCGAGCAGCAGCTCCTGGACATCGTCGCCGAGGGATTCCAGGAGATCTACTTCAAGGACCGCGGCCGCCGCGCCACCGGCCTCCTGGTCGAGTTCACGGACGTCGACCACATCGACGTCCAGCTCTAGCTGTGGTGTCTCAGGAGATTGGTGCCACGGGGCCGCGATCGGCGAAGTTGTGGCCCTCTTCAGGAAGGACGATGAAGACCCCGGATCCAGGAGCGTCCTCCACCGATGCTCTACGGATGCGAGCTGTCCACTCAGGGGTGGGCCACCGTGTGTCGCCGTCCCAACGGATCCCTGCGAGGTTGGCCTTAGAAGGATCCACCGCGGTTAGGTCTGCGCCAACGAAGTTGCTTGCCGCATCGGTCAGGTTGTCATGAGCTTCGGTGAGGTAGCGGCCGAGGGTGGGGTCTAGGGCGAGCGCCAGGATGAGGTAGCGGTCGCGGCCAGGGTTGAGGATGCGGGAGAGACGACCGTGGGGGGAGCGGGCGCTTTCGATTTTGCGGGCAAGGTCGCGAATGAAGTCGAGGGCCCGGTCGCGGTCGAGGCCTCGGGCGATCTCAAGGCCGCGTCCGATCTCTAGGACGATGTTGCTGGCGCGTTCGCGGTTGAGGGCGAGAGCACCTTCGCGGTTGAGGGCACGGCTGCGGTATAGAGCGCGGTCGAGGGCGCCAGCGAGGTCGTGGGCGCGGTCGAAGGCGCGGACGAGGTCACGGGCGAGGGCGGGGACATGTTCGAGGTCGCGGGCGGCCTCGAGGTCATGGGCATGCTCGCGGGCGCGGGCGAGTTCGAGATTGAGGTTGGGGACGAGTCCAACGGGGGGGATGTGGTCGCGGGCCAAGTCGGGGTCGCGGGCGTGGTGTAGGGCGCGGTCGAGGGCGAGGCCGAGGTCCCGGGCGCGGTAGCGGTACAGGGCGTTGGCGGGGGTGCGGTCGAGGGTTGCGACGGTGGTCTCCAGGAAATCTGAGACTCCCAGAAGTCCGCCGCGATTCCGGAGACGCTCCCGTGGAGGCGCGGACTTCCATTGGGCCGTCGCGTTGACCAGTCTCTGTACCGGCAAGTCGTCCTGGGCCGGGTCGACCTGGGGAGTCTCACGAGGGCGAGGAAAGTCCTGAGCCGGAGGAGACGTAGTAGGGCTGTCCGGCGCATGCAGTCGTCCGGAGGTCTTCAAGGGCGGCCGGAAGCCAGGAGAACGACGGGAAATCACGGCCAGGACGCGGCCCACGAAGGACTCGGCAGCAATTGTCACGCCGCACCTCCTCCGCCCGCCGGATCCTGCTGTGCGGCAACGCCTGTGCCCGGTTGTGGACTCCCTGCCGGAGGACTACCGGTTTGGGGTCCTGGCACAGCACCATTCGACTGCCCAGGGTCAGGCTGCCCGCTTTGCTGGAGAGCCTGCGCTTGTTGCTGTGCCACGTCCACTACGCCGCCTAGAGCAGCCCGACCCGCGTTCTTCACCATCAGCGGCACCAGTGTGGTGACCTGCTGGACAGCAGATAGCGCGCCCAGCCCGATGAGAAAGGCAACCAGTGGATTGGTGCTCTGCGGATAGGTGGCTGCCACAACTCCGGTCAGGGCTCCGCTCACGAGCAGCCGCAGTACCCCGGCAACCCAATACGCCTTCCAGCCGGGTGCGGGCAGGTGCTCCTCCTGGGGCCGCACGTTAGCTCTGCGCTGGGGTGGATCGATGGTGTCTGATTGGACGTTCCAGGGCATCTGACGGTGCCACTTGATGGCCTTGATGACGTCGATGGCCTCCAGGGAGGCGCCTCCGACCGCTCCCACCACCGCCGCCGTGAACCAATCCATGGTGCGAGGCTAGAGGGAATCATGCGGCAGCGAAGTAGTCCTGCGTAAACAACGTGCTGAGAGACCACATCCAGCAACGGGGAGCACCCTGGCATCGTCAGGTCGCCCAGCCGGCCCCGGACCGCCGACGCGGTTCGGGGCCGGCGGTGGTCAGTCGCGGTCGGCCATGATGATGCGGAGGACGTCGTCGGCGAGCTGCTGCGGGTGGTGTACTCCTCCTCGCCGTTGGCGAGGAGCGTGACGTCATTCCTCGCGCTCGGTGAAAATCTGGAACAGGAGCTTGGCGCCCTTCTTGTCCAGGTTGAGATACCCGAACTTGTCCAGGCTACTGGCGACAACTCACCCGTTACGCTCGACGCAGCCATGGCCTACGCCGAATCAGGCTCCGTAGCGACGGCGGCAACGGGTAGGACCGAACCGAGGCGCTGGTGGCAACGGTGGCGCTAGCGTGTCACCAGGACATGGAGGACCTTATGAGCGCACAGCCCGAGGAAGCCCCCACCCCGCCGGCCCCGGCCGCCGCCGCCCAGCTGCTCGCCCAGCTGCGAGCCGACCGCCGCGCCGACACCTGGGTGCCAGCCTTCGAGCGGGACTGGGCCAAGGCCCTGGAGGACTCCCGCCACACCTACAGCCTCACCCCGCTGCACGACGTCGTACGCGCCTGGCAGCTGCGCGTCGCCGCGGCCCCGGCCGTCGACCTGTACATGGACTCCGGCCGTGACGAGACCGGCTTCGTGGACCTGGACGACATCCTCGGCGCCCGCCGGTGACCAGTGAGCCGTGGGCGGTGCGCCTTTCCCCGCAGGCCGCGAAGGTACTCACCGAGCTACCCGAGCACGCGAAGGAGACGGTCCGCGACGTCCTGGACATCGCGGTGCGCTCCCCCTGGGGCTGGCCCCAGTGGAACATCGGCGACCCTGAAGGCGAAGACGTCCGCTCCGCGTCCGTCGGGCAGCTCTCCGTCGTCTATGTGGTCAACCGGCTCACCCGGCACCTGTCCATCCTGGACATCGTCTGGCTCGGGTAGCCACCTTGTGACAACGCCCCGACCCCGGCATTGCAGTTGCCGGCGTCGGGTTCCGCATCGTAGCCACCGGTAGCCATCCGCCGGACAGCCCGCACGTCAGCTGAGTTCGGCGGCCATGGAGTCGAAGGTCTCCCGCATCATCCGGTCGATGGCTCCGGGCCGTCCGACCAGGGAATCGAAGAGATCGGCGAGCAGCCACAACACGAAGCCGTGCACCAGAACCTCCTCCGGCGGAATCTGTCCGAACTGGTCGCGCCACGCCACGGTGTCCATGCCCATCGCAGCGGCCACGAGAACGCCGGTGACCATCGGCACCTGAGCCGGGTCGGCCATCTCGAAGGTGGGAAGCCTGCGGATCACAGCGGGGATCAGATCGCTGAGCGGATCAAGCCGATCCTCGCCACCGGATTGTTCGGCGATCAGGTATCCGGTCAGCACGCCACCAGGAATACCGTGCCCCGGGACACCTCCTCACGCCCGTACGCCTCCACCGCGGCCGTAACCCGCTGCTGCGCGCCTGGCGCTCTTTGGCGGAAGTCCGTTTCTCCAGGACCCGGTATGAGTCCCACGCCGCACGGATCGCCTCATCCACGACTACTCCGTCACTGGTCATGGAGCGACCGTAGGCGAGACAACGCGCCAGCCGGGATCCCCTTGAGGAAACCGCCAGCCTCGCAGCTGCCGTGCCATTGGCCTACGTCGGTCCTCCGGCCGCCGCACCGAGCCGGGGCAAACCACATTCCTGGCACGTAGCTCACGACGAGCCGCAGGGGCGTTCGGCGCCGAGCTGGACCTCGCGCCGGCATTCACGGCAGTCCGGCAGGCCGCTCACGATGTGGCCCTCCTCTTTGGCCCAGCTGAAGCTGCACAGCGCCCGGAGGAGGCCGCCTCGGGTATCGGTGTCACTGGTGGCGTGCGAGCCGTAGCCCGGAACGTTCCGCGTGTCCGGCGTCTCGCCGTCGTAGGGAGAGCCTCCGGCCAGTCGTAGAGCCTCGATGAGCCCACGGTGCGCGCCGTGGTCCGTCAGGGCGTCCGCGACGTTCGTACCGCTCCGCCTGCACCGCACGCCGAGCCGCCAGCGGACCCGGTCGTCGCCGCGATGCGTGCTGGGGACGAGGACCTCGTCCCCAGCACGTACGCGATCGGGGAGCTGATGCTCGAAGTCGCCCCGGCCTACCTCTCCGAAACAGAGGCAACGGACGTCCTCGCGCTGCTGTGCGATCAGATCGGCGAGAATCTCGAGCACGGTCTGGCCGCCCGCCGCTACGCGATGTCCGGCGCCCGCCGTGGCCTGCACGGCACCGTCCTGTGACCGGGGCTGCCCGACTGCTGCTCGGTGGGTTGCGGGTGGCTGGTGGCCGTCGTCGCGGTGGTGCTGCTCGTGGTCCAGGTGGTCGTCGGTGGCAGCAGGTTGGTTCGTGGGTGCAGCGCAGCATTTGCATGGGCCAGGCGGCACACGGGTGCTGCTCGAATAGCAGGCCCGCCCCGGCCGTGCAGCAGCCACGGCGCTGCGGCTTGCTGCTCGGGCCCGTGCTGCTTCCAGCCGGCGCCTGCTGCTCCGCGACTGCCAGCAGGGCCGTGGGCCAGTCCCAGCCGCTGCATGGCATTGCAGCTCTGTGATGTTCCGCGCGAGATCTATGCACAGCTGCTGCGTGGATCGGCCACGGCCCGAACGGCCACGGGTTGTTCTGTAGGAGCAGAACAACCCGGTTCACCTGGTGCTACCGCCCGCCTCTCGCAGTCCGGCGCGGACTGCGGGGTGGGACGAATTGCGGCGGCCAGCGGGAGGCGAGGTGCAGTCGTCTCCTGAGTTTCTGGTGAATTGGCGGCTGGGGGGAGGGGCCGGGGCATCTCAATGGCCGTTGACAGGTGCAGCATTCGCACGACTCAGGCGGTGCTCGTGCCTAGCACGCAGTTGTCTCACTCCTCGCACTCGGCCAGGCCTCGCCTGAGTCTCTCGATCTACCCCGCGTGGCTTCAGTCCCTCTCTGCCGTTCACCATCAAAACCGCAGGTCAGGGCATTCCTGCTAGCTGGGGCAAGGGGACTGAAGGGACTGAAGGGACTGAATTTCCCAGTTCCCTTCATCATGTGTGCGTGCGTATGCACCCGCACGTAGACATGGAGAGATTCTCTGGACTGCTCATAACTGGGGTTCTTGAGTCCCTTCAGTCCCTCCAGGACGTGGGCATGGCCTCTGAGCAGGTGTTTCGTCGAGGGACTGGACAGGGACTGATTCATGTTGCGTCCCTTGGGCACAACGCCCGTGCCGGGGCGCTGGTCTGGCGGCGACGCGACACGCCCGGGAGCGAAACCCTGCCGATCAAGAGTCTGAACCCCGGGTGCCTTGGGCGACACGCGCGGACAAGGGACTGAAGGGACTGGGGAACTGATACAACGGCAGCGCTGCCGCCCAACGCTACGGTAGGCTCTGGATCTCATTTGAAAACTCGGTCCCTTCAGTCCCTACCTGAAGCATCCTAGCCCTCTGACCAGGGCTTTTGTCTCAGGGACTCAATCAACTGATGGGTCCCTCGACAAGGACGATCGTGTGCCGCGCCAGGGTGAGAGCAGTACGTCAACGCCATCAGGGAGCGCGGGCCCCCTCGATGTCGCGATGTGGTGCGCGGCACGAGGCTGGCCCGTCCACCCTCTGGCTCCCGGCTTCAAGACACCCGCCGGCAACTGCCCTGCCTGCAGGGAACACCTCCATGCCCCGCAGACATGCACCTGTGTTGCCGAAGGCAAGTGGTGCCACGGGTTTCACGCTGCCACCACCGACACCGCCAGGCTGAACGCCTGGTGGGGTGCTCAGCCGACGATGGGGGTCGGTGTCTCCTGCGGGCCTGCGGGCCTGGTGGTTCTCGATGTCGACGCCCACAGAGCTGAAGTACCGGACCGTGACCGGCTTCTGCCGGGGATCTCGATCCATCCGGACGTCAATCTGGCTGGGCTGGCTTCAGGATTCGACACCCTCGCCCTGCTCGCGGCCTACCGTGGCCGATCCAATCCTGCGGAGGACGAGGCAACCTTGAGGGTCAGGACCCCCTCCGGTGGGCTGCACGTCTGGTACCGGATTGCTGAGTCCGCAGTGCGCTACCGATCTTCGACCGGCTCAAGCCCGAAGGTAGCGCTCGCGTGGCAGGTCGACGTACGCGCGACCGGTGGATACATCGTGGCCCCGGCGACCCGAGTTCGGGCCGGGGCCTATGTTCCCGTCGGGGCAGCGCGACTTCCCGCGCCCTTGCCTGATTGGCTGGCCGCCGAGCTGGAACGTACCGGGCACGTGGTCACCGACGGCCCCTTTCGCCCTGCCGTGCCGCCGTCGCGCAGGTCCGCACGGCCCGACGCCCCAGCTGCGCACCGCTTGCTGGACCCCTTGCTGGCCGAAGTTCAGGACTGCGCTGCCATCCCGCACGGGGCGAGTTTCACCGAGAAACTCAACCGGGCCGCCTACACCGCGGGCGGCCTGGTGGGAGCGGGCCATCTCACAGACTCCCAGGCCCGAGAGCTCCTGGCGGCGGCTGCGGACATAGCCCGCCCGTACCAGAGCCATCGCAGCCTCGCCGTCATCAACTCTGCCCTGTCCGCCGGTATCAGCCGGCCGCTTCACTTCAAAGGACGCCCATGAGCAGCGCAGATGGCCCGCGCTTCGACGCCACTGCCGCCGCCCGGCAGATGCTTGACCTCCAGGACATGTCGGCGAACCTACCCGGTCAGCAGAACACCGCCACCGTGCGTGAGGCGGTCCGGCCGACTGGACAGCTTCCCACCCTGCTGACCGACCGAGGCAACGCCAAGTTGTTCGCGGTCATGTACGGGGACCAGTTCCGCCATGTAGAGGGCCTGGGCTGGTACCACTGGAACCAGTACCGGTGGAAACGTACCGGGGGAGAGAAGTCCGCCGTCTGGGCGGCGGGGGACATGGCCGAGCAGATGCCCTCCACTGACCCCACTGGCCTGTTCAGCGACCGAGACTTGCTCCTGCACCGGCGCAGGTCCATGTCGACCCCGGGCATCAAGGCGATGCTGACCCAGGCGAAGGCCTCGCCCGCGCTCGCCCTCGACCCGGACGTCCTGGACGGCGACCCGTATGCCTTGTGCACCCCGGCAGGTGTCGTCGACCTGCACACCGGCCAGCTACGCAAGCCGGACCCCGAGTGCGACATGCATTCGCGGGCCACCAGCGTCGGCCCCGAGGCAATGCCGACCCCGCGCTGGCACCGGTTCTTGCACGACACCTTCGGCGACGACGCCAAGGGACTGGAGACTATCCAGTTCCTCCACCTGCTCCTCGGGTACTCCATCACCGGAGACGTCGGTGCGCAGGTCCTTCCTTTTCTCTACGGCACCGGCGCCAACGGGAAGTCCGTGCTCCTGGACGTCATGACGCAGATCCTCGGTGACTACGCGCAGGCGGCCCCACCCGGCTTCCTGATGGAGAAGGGGAAGTTCTCCGAGCACTCCACCGAGCTCACCGAGCTCCACGGCCGGCGCATCGTGGTGTGCAGCGAGCTCAAGCCGAACGACAAGTTCGACGAGTCCCGCGTCAAGTTGTTGACGGGTGGGGACCGCATCATGGCGCGCCGGATGCGTCAGGACTTCTTCTCCTTCACCCCGACGCACAAGCTGTGGCTGCTCGGCAACCACCGCCCCGAGGTCGGCACTGGCGGACACGCCTTCTGGCGCCGCATCCGCCTGATCCCCTTCGAACGCGTCGTCCCCGCGGCGCGGAAGATCGACAACCTTGCCAAGGAGCTCGTCGACAGTGAGGGCCCCGGCATCCTGCACTGGCTGATCGAAGGCGCCCAGCGCTACCTCGCCACGCGCGACCCGCTGACAGGCCCTGCCTCCGTGCGTACGGCCACCCAGGCATACGCCACGACCGAGGACCACATCGGCCGATTCCTCACGGAGTGCTGCACCACCGGCGCCCCCGCCGGCCGCGCCAGTGACAGGAATTCGGGTGATCTCAAGGTTGAGCAAGGTCTGCTCTACGCCGCGTACAGCAACTGGTGCAGTGCGGGTGAAGGCATCCGTCCCGCCACTGCCCGGGCGTTCGCCACACGGGTGCGGCAGGAACTCTCACTCGCCTCACCGGCGGACATGATGAAGTCCAGCGGTAAGAAGTACTATCCCGGACTTGGCCTTCTCGGCGAGGACGAACCCGAACCTGAGGCCGAGCATGTCTAGACCACGCGCACTACGCGCGTGCACCACACCTCACTACGATGGGCACCGTGCCCCCGCACGGGACCACTGGAACACCGGCCCGTGCCTGGCCGTCGACAACGAAAAGGGGCTGCAGCCATGAGCTCGCTGCTGAACGAGAGCGACCTCCTCCACGAAAGCTCCGTGGTGTGGCTGGAGAACCCCGACCGTCTCGACTACGTACGGCAGGCACTCGACAAGACCGCCCGACGCCGCGGCAAGCCCCGATACGCCCGGGACGGCCGAATGGTCGGGTACAGCGAGCTCGACGAACACGCCGAAGCCGACCCCGACAGCGGCCTACAACTACGCCGTGTGTTCTTTCTCCTGCCGCACGACCGCGACACCGAACCTGACGGGCTCTATCACGAAGGCGCCCCAGGCGAAGCCGTCGATCCACGCACCATCGAGCCACGTCGGGTGGGAGAGAAGACTCCCCGCTCACAAGGCGGCACTGACGCGGCGATAGCTGCCACCGGCATCAGGGCGACGTAGCGCCGAAGGCGAATGCGCGGCCCTGTCGATCTGGTCCCGCCGCCGGTATTCGCTCGCGCCCGCGCGCCGAGGTGGACGACCCGACGATCTTCGACGGGGCCAAGCTGCGGTTGCAGATCAAGCAGTCCCGCCAGGGCACGGACCCCGTGGTGATCGAGCGCGATTTCACCGCGATTGAGGGGCGGCTGGAGGACAGTACGCCGAACGCCAACTACAACGGCCGCTACCGCACGCCGACGATCAGCCACCGGGCGGGCCCCCGCGCCCTGGCCGACTCGGTTCTGTTCCTGGACTGGCACGGTGACGGCCGCGGCTACGGACGCCACGACTACACCGGCTCCCCCGTCGTCTGACCAGCACGCGGTGCGGGCCGCCACCCTTGCCGGGTGGCGGCCCGCACTGCTGCGCTCACTGCTCGCCGGGGTCGGGGCTCCAGACGGCAGGCCCGCCGCCGCGCCACTCGATGAGCAGCGGATCGTCCAGGCGGACGACGTCGGGGTCCAGGCCGGCCCGCCGCAGGAATTCGAGGAGGTCGGCGGGGCCGAGGGCACGGCCGAGAATCTCCCCGTCGCAGCGGACGCGGCGCCCGCCCTCGGCGTCCGGCGGGTAGACGACCACGCGCAGCTCGGGACTCATTCCCCCACCCTGCCGGTGCCCGGTCATTCCAGCACTCCGAGGGCGGTGTCAGGGCGGCAGTGGATGCACGCGGGAATGCCCTGGGTCAGGAGCTGCCGTATCTGCTCGGGGCTGGCGGGGATGCAGCGTTTGCCGGTGTCCCAGCAGTGTCCGGCGTGCAGGCGGACCGGGGGCCGGCCGTTGCCGATCCCGCGCTCGATCAGCCACGCGGGCGGCTCCTTCGGCGGCAGCCTGCTGGTGGCGAGGGCCTCGCGTTCCTCGGCGGTGGCAAGGGCCTGCTCGGCGCGGCCGAGTTCGCCGCGCAGGTAGGTGACCAGGGTCCGCAGCCGGGGCAGATCGGGCGGCAGTACGGACACCGGTCAGCCGCCGTACTGGGCCTGCCGCAGGGCCTTACAGGCCGCGCAGAGGGGCGAGGCCCCCAACCCGTAACGGCAGGTGGCGGAGTGGCAGCGGGCGCAGGGGCCGGTCTGGCTGGGTGCCCATGTGACCGGGACGG
The DNA here is from genome assembly GCF_036237315.1 of Streptomyces sp. NBC_01351. Classification (GTDB taxonomy): domain Bacteria; phylum Actinomycetota; class Actinomycetes; order Streptomycetales; family Streptomycetaceae; genus Streptomyces. The sequence continues at coordinate 216,966 of NZ_CP108357.1, forward strand.
TCTTGGGGCGGGGCGTGGTGGGTTGCTCGCTCATGCTGCGTTCCGTTCTGCCGGGGCCGGCGGGGGTCTCCCAATACGGGTGGGTGCACAGGTGCCCGGACAGGGCGATCAGCCGGCGCCGCAGGACGGTCGTTCCGGCCGTGGCCGGTCCCTCGGCGAGACCGGCGTAGGTGTCCAGCCACGCCCGTTCGAGGGCGAGCAGGTCCGGGGGGAAGCGGAACGGTGCTCTCACACCCCAATGGAAACACGTGTTCGATTTCTGGGGGAAGTCTGCCACGGGGGTTGCGCGGCTAAGGGAGTGGTGGTGTAGCGCGTACCCGAGATTCGGAGCATATGGGCTCTGACCTGGGGTTTCGTGACGGCTTGCGGGGCTAACCCCCAGCCGTCGCAAAGTTCGGTCACCGCCCGGGGCGTGCCCCGTTTTCTGGCGGTTCGTCCTGACTCCTTGTGGGGCTTTGCCATGTCCGAACCCGTTGTGACCCCGTCCTGCTCGTGCCCGCAGCCGGAGCCTGTCCGCCGTGTCTGGCCGGTGCGGTTACTCGTGGCCGCTGCCCTGGTCAGCCCGGCGCCCGTGACCCTGCTGGCGCACGTCGCGCCCCGGTGGGGCGACGCGGTGCAGAGCGGGTTCACTCCCGCGACGTGGCTGCTCGCGGTCGCCTTCGTTGAGTGGGGCCGGCTGCGGCGCTAGCGGCCGTCCCGGGCCGCCTCCGGCCCGGCGCTCTTGGGCCCGTCGCCGTTCGGGGACGGGCCCGCTTCATGTCCCCCGCCGGGGTGGCTGCTGCGGGCCTGGGCGCAGGTCTGAGGTCCGACACACGGGCTGATCGCATAAACGTGCAGTTGAGCTGAGTGACTCCCGGGCTCATGGACTTTGATCATGGCGCCGAGGTGCCCAGTGACTCCCGAAGTCGTCGACAAGCGACTCCCGTGTGTGCCCCCCCGCCTCGGCGGGGGGCAGCTGGGACTGAGCGCGTTAGTTGGCGCCGGCTTTGGCTACGTCGCGTTCTGCGGGTGTGACGCACTGTGTGTCTCCGTCGAAGCTTTCGCGCCATACGTAGCCCTGCTTGCAGGTGTCCGGTCCGTAGGCGCCGCCGGCGGGGTCACGGTGGGGGTTGCCCCCGGCATTGCCGCCGTACTCGGTGGTGTCGTCGTTCCCGCCACTGCCGCCATTGCCGCCATTGCCGCCGATGATGCCGCCGCCGATGAAGTCGCCGTACTCGTCGTCGTAGACGCTGCCGCTGTCCTTTTGGCCGGTGTTGCCGCCGTACTCGGTGGTGTCGTCGTTGGTTCCGGGGATGTCGGTGAGGACGCTTGCGACTGCGGACGGGGCTGTGGGTGCGGTTGCCGCTGAGGCCGGTATGGCGATGGCGCCGGAGATGAAGGCGGCTGAGGCGAAGGCCAGCAGGTAGCGGGAGGTGCGTCGCGTGGGCCGGGTGTGGCGGGGGCGGTGCGTGGTGTGGGACATGAAAGCGTTCCTCGCAGGTGGGGGCTGGTGGGAGGTGCCGTCGTTCGCTACTTCCAGTAGGCGTCATGCTGACGGGCTGGTCATGTCACAGGAAGTCGTGGCTTGACACCTGAGGGAAGGTCCAGTAGGCCTGCCGAGCCCATGCTCGCGGGGGTCATGTGAGGGGGTCCGATCTTGGTCGGCCCATGGAGCGGGGCCTCGTTCGTCTGGTTCGCTGCGGGGAACGGAGCCTGCTGTGGTGTGGTGTGGTGGCCCGGCGGGGGCGTGGCGGGCCTGGACGTGCGGAAGCTCCCGGCGCGTTCCCCGCTCGACGTCGGTGACGCCGTGGGCCGCGCGGCACAGCTCCCTCTTTCGCGGGCGACGGGGCGGCGGGTGCAGGCTCGGGCAACGGGGCCGCCAGCAGCGCGGCGAGGAGCCTTCCTTCCTCGTGTGAGCACTGGCCCTACAGTCCAAACGGCACCGTCCTTCGTTACGCGGACACCGAACATGGGGCGCAGGTACCGGCCTCCCAGAACACGGATCGCCCCGGATCTGCGGGACGCCCGGGGATCACTCCCCGGGGGTGGCACCGGCGTCAGCCGGTGTCTTCTCGTTTCAACGCCCCCTGCCCAGTGTCCTTACGGACACCAGGACTTACAGGGGCTCTACGAGCGTTTAGGGTCTCCGCCCTATCGGAGGCGACCGTCGTGAGCTGCCTGCGCGCCGCGTGCACGATGTTCGCGGTGCTGTTCTCGTGGCGGTGTACGACCGCGCCGCACGAGGGGCAGTGGAACTTGCTGCGTGAAGGGGCGGAGCTTGGGTTTCGCTCCTTGCACTTCGCGCAGGTGCTGGCGACGGGCTCGGCTTTGTCGAGGATGACGAGTTGCGAGCCGTACCAGGCGGTTTTGTATGCGAGCCGGCTGCGCAGGCTGCCCAGCGCGGCGTCCAGGAGATGCCGGTTGAACCGGGCTGTGACCTTCACGTTCTTGCCAGGCTTGTCAGCGCTGCCTTTGGCCGAGGCGGTGAGAGCGGTGAGGCGGAGGTCTTCGATCGCCACATGCGTGAACCGGGTGGCGAGCTTCTTGGAAAGGCCGTGCAGAAACGAGGCGCGTCGCACCTTGATCTGGTGGTGGACGCGGGCAACCCGGGCGGCGGCCTTCTCCCGCCGCTGCGAGCCGCGTTGAGTACGGGACAGCGTGCGCTGCGCTTTCGCCAGCTTGGCCAGGCTGTCGGCGAGCAGACGAGGGTGTGGCACGAGGATGGAGGCGGGGTCGGCCGGGTCGAGGGGGCTGGACAGAGCGGCCAGGTAGCGGGAGCCGAGGTCGATGCCGACGAGCCCGCCGGCGCGCTGGCGGGCGGTCGGACGGCCGATCTGCTCGATGCGTCCGCCGGTTTCGGCGGCCTTCTCGGCCTGGGCGCGGGTCAGATGCCGGACGCGGGTGCCGTCGTCGTCGATGTGCTCCCACAGCACGGGAACGTCCTGCCGCACCTTGGCCAGCACGGAGGCGTACCAGCGGTGGCCGCCGCGAGTGACGGTCACGGACTGGATGACGGCCTGGCCGCGCTCCACCAGCCGTGCCAGACGCTTGCCGGTGTCGTGAATGCGGATGCTGCCAAGGCCCGGCATCACCAGGCGCCGGTAGCCTTCCAGGCGGATGATCGGCCTCTTCACGTCGTGGAAGAGAGAAAACGATTCCGCCGTGCGCCCTTTCTTCTTGAACCGGGGGTATCCGTTGCGCCGGCCGGCGCGGCGCCCGGCGAGCGAGTCCTGCCAGTACTTCCAGGCGACCTGGGCGCGGTCGAAGCCGGAGGTGAAGCAGTAGACGTTGACCTCGGCCCACCAGGGGCTGCCGCCCTCTTCCTTGGGCCGGTCCCGGTCCATGCGCCACAGGGCGCTGGTGTCGGTGGCCGTCGGTGTGCGGTATCCGGCACTGAACGCTTCGGCCTTGAGCGCGTTCACCGTGGTGCGGGCTTCGGCCAGGAGCTGGCGTTCACGGCCGGTACCGGCGGCGTCCGCGCGGGCCGCGGCCAGTCGGCGTTCGAGTGCTTCCTGTCCGGCCGGGGGCCGCGTCGCGGGAAGAGGCTGCTTGCCGGTGGCGGTGCTCATGAGGCTCTTGCGGTGGTGGTCCCACACCTTGATGCGATCGGTGAGCTCAGCGCCGTCGGCCTTGATCCGGGCCTTCGCTTCGGCTTCGCTCAGCCCCGCTGCCAGGTAAGCGGTCCGACGCTCGGCCCAAGCCTGATGGGACTGAGTCTTCTTCGCCAGGGCGTAGTTGAAGGCCCACCGGCAGGCCCCGGCATAGCGGGCCAGCTCGGCGCGTTCAGCATCGGAGGGGTCCAGGGCGAACCTGTAGGCACGCAGGATCTCCACTTGAGGCATAATCGTTTCCCCCCGCGTGTCCGCCATCGCTTCGAAGATCCTTTGTAGCGCCAAGCGTCGGCGGCAGCGTCGCCCGTTCACTCCGACGCGGCAGTCCTCCACCTATCTGCCCGAATGGCATGTTTATCGGTCTGGCGTTCCTGGCCGGCACGGCACGGATCAAGCACCCAGCTCTGGTTCCCCCCGGCCCGGCGTGCGCTCGCCAGCGCTGCGGCCTGTTCGTCGTGCTCGCGCAGCATGCGCGTGACGGTCGCAGGGGCCGGGTGCTGGCCGCGCTTCTTGCCGGTGCGGATGACCAGGTGAGAAGCGATCTCGCGGCATCGTGCCAGGTTCGACGCGGATGGGCTTGGTCCGGCTTCTGGTCGTGCTGGTCAGCGGTAGTCTGCCGGTCGAGCTTCTGCCCGCCGGTGGAGACCCGGGTGTAGCCGATCCGGATCTCAGTCGGGTGGAGCGGGAAGACGGCGAGGAGGTTGCCGGGCCGGCTGCGGCCGCCGGGTGAGCGGTGATCGGGGCCGGCTGCGCGCGGCGGTCACAGATGCAGTGCCGTTTCGGCGGTGAATCCATGTCCCCGCCTGGGTGAACCGTGCCCGGGGGCCTGTTGCTGATGGTGTGTGGGCCGGTACAACCGCACCATGATGATCATGATGCGGGCCGTAGGTGCGGCTGCTGCTCTTGCCCTGTCCCTGCCCGCTACGACCGCACAAGCCGCCGAAGAGGTGCGCGCGGTGCCGCAGGTCCTGCCGATCGGGGTTGCGGTGTCCGCGCTCCCGCTCGCGGTCGAGGACCGGACCGGCTACCGACGTACCTCCTTCAAGCACTGGAACACCGGAGACCTGCCTTCCGACGGCTGCAACACCCGGCAGGAGGTTCTGCTGTCCGAGGCGGTGGAATACCCGGCCATCGGTCCGGGCTGCGCGCTGAGCGAGGGTATGTGGGTCTCGTACTACGACGACGTCTCGGTGACCGACGCCTCCCGTCTGGACATCGACCACATGGTTCCGCTCGCCGAGGCCTGGGATTCGGGCGCCAGTTCGTGGACCGCACAAAGGCGCGAGGCGTACGCGAACGATCAGGGCCAGCTGTCCAGCTTGGTGGCGGTGACGGCCCGTTCGAACCGGCAGAAGGCCGATCAGGATCCGGCCCAGTGGCTGCCGCCGTCGGCGGAGGCGCTGTGCCGCTACGGCGCGGAGTGGACCGCGACGAAGCTCCGCTGGGGCCTGGCGGTGGACGAAGCCGAGCGGGACCGGCTGCAGGACATCGCGGCCGGCTGCGGCGGCACGGACGTGGAGTTCACCCCCGCCCCGTAGCGGCAGGACCGCGGGACCGAGGGCCGTCACTCGTCATGGGTGGCGGTCCTTCCTCTCGGTGACGTGGGCGGCGGCCCGTTGTGCGGGGACCGGCGGGCGGTCGGAGCGGACGCGTTGGTTGGTGGTGGGTGGCGGTTGGTGGGACCTGCCCCGAGCCCGGTGCTTGGGGCAGGTCATCTGCGGGGTGGTCAGGCGCTGCTGCTGGTGAGGTGTCGGGTGCGTAGGGCCGAGAGTTCGTTGAGGCGGGCGGTCAGCCTGTTGTGGTCTCCGAAGTGGATGCCGTGTGGGTGCGGGTGTTCATCGCGGTGGTCGTGGTCGTGGGGTTCCTCCTCGTTTCCGGTGTCGGGTTCGGCTGTGGTTTCGCAGCTGGGTTGGGTCGTGGGCTGGGCGGCGGCGGGGAGCCAGAGTGGCCCTGCGTCGCCGGCCGGGGGCGGGGTGTGGGTGGGGTCGGGTGCGGTGAAGCTGGTGGGCTGTGGTGCTCCGGGTGCGGGTGTCCACAGGGCGGGGTTCGGGCGGGTGTCGGGGTGGCCTTGGCGGCCGGGTTCGACCAGGGGGGGTGTGGAGGCGAGGAGCAGGGAGAGGAGCAGGCCGGTGGCCTGGTCGCTGAGGACTTGTGCGATTTCCAGGAGCCGGTGGCGTTGGCTGACGGGCAGGGACAGTGCCACGCAGCCGGCTTGTCCTCCCAGGCCGAGGGGAACGGCGACGCAGACGTACTGCCCGGAGTATTCGAGCAGGTCGAACTGGACGGCATGGGGGCCGTCGTGGTCGATGGACTGGAACAGGGTTGAGGGGTCGGTGATGGTCCGGGGTGTGAGCTTGACGGCTTTGCGCCGGGCGAGGTGATCCATGCGGCTGTCGAAGTCGAGTTGGTGCAGCAGGCTCTTTCCGACGGCGCTGGCGTGCGCGGCGTCGCGGAAGTCGACCCACTCCTCGACCCGGGGGGTGGTGGGGCCGTCTGCGCAGTGGCTGACGGTCACCTCGCCGTCTGAGTAGGTGGCCAGGTAGACCGCGGCGTCGACGGTGTCGCGCAGCCGGCTCAGGGCCCGGTGCAGGATGACCTGCGGCTGGAGAGCTCCAGATCCGGTGGACATCATCTTGAGCAGGGGCCCGGCCACATAGGAGGCGTCGGGCAGGCGCTCGACGAGCCCTTGCCCGCACAGCCAGAACAGGAGCTGTTCCAGCACGCGGTGGGGCAGGCTGGTGCGGGTGCGGATCCGCTCGCTGTCCACCGGCCGTCCGGCGGAGGCGATGACGTCGAGGACGTCCAGGACCCGCATCGCCGACTCCCACCGCTGTGGCCCGAGCGGCTTGTCCATCTGCTGCGAGGCGGCCGCCACCGCCGACGCGCGCAGACTGAGCGGGGAGTACCGCTTCGACGCGGCGCCCGCCCTTGGGCCGGCGGCGGTCCGGGGCAGGGCAAGTGCGGGCGGGTAGCCGGCGAGGAGCTGGGTGACCGCGGGTACAAAGTCCGGGTCCTGCCAGGCCATCATCCGACTCTTCGCCACAGACAGCTGCGCCCGGGCGTGGAGGTCCAGCAGGATCCGCGCATCAGCGTGGCCGAACCGGGCCGCGGCCGCAAGGACGCCGAGCACCTCCTCGCGCACGGCGGCGGCCTGGCCCCGGTCGTAGGCCTCCCGCCACAGGGCCACGGCCAGCCGGAACGCGGCACCGGGGTGGAACTCCATGCAGGCGTTCTTGAGCCAGGTGACGGCGAGGTGTCCGTTGCCGCGGCGCAGCGCCTTGCTGCCCAGCCGGTAGCAGGAGTTCGCGTGTTCGCGCCGCTCCAGCGCGTCCGGCCCGACCAGCAGGCCCCAGTTTCCTTCGGGCCGGTCCCAGTAGTCCTTGTGGGGCTGCGGACCGGTGTTGCGCTCGGTGGCCGCCCGTGGCGCCCGCGACCTCAGGAGCGTCTGTCCGATGTCGTTCCTGATCATGCCAGTCACGCGTCCTCTTCCCCGCGCCGGTGCTTCCTGTGGTGTTCCCATCGGATGAAGGCCTGGAGCTCGTCCGCGCCGCGCAGGTCTTTGGACGCCTTGCTGCTCAGGGAGCGGACCTGGGCGGGCGGGGTCTGCAGGTCCACCGCGATGGTGTTCTCATCGTCGCCCTTAATCTGCGCTTCTGCGACGGTTTTACGCTTTGAAGGCTTCATGTTCGTTATCGCCTCGACCGCGAGACAGAAAGCCGGATCAGGCGGCGTCAGCAGCTCACGCTGATGCACCCCCCGCTCCTCCGCCAAGGGCAGCAGCGCCTCGTCCTCCAGCGGCCGTTCCGGCGACCGCAACGCGTCCACGGCGATGTTCCTGGCGACCTGCTTCATGTAGGGGAGGGCAGGCCGGTCCGGTTCGTTCCTGCCCTCCAGCCACACACGCAGCGTCCTCTCGTGCGCCTCCTGCGCGATCTCCTCCCAGTGGTCACGGATGGAGGGATAGCTGGTCCGCAGCATGGCCATCACCTTCCGCTCGTACTCCTCGGCGTGGTCGGTGAAATGGAGCCGCACGGCCTTCTGGCGCTGACGCTCCTCGTCTTCAGAACCCCTGCTCACCATGGGCCGCCTTCTTCCTGCCCGTCGTGCGCGGACCCGGTGACGGTGTTCCACACCGTCACCCGTCCTCCTTCAGGCAGGTCGTAGCGGATCACCACGGTCTTCGTACGGGCGCACAGCCCGCACCGTGCCGGTGCGCTCACACCGTGCGCGGAAGGCCGGCGCGCGATGCGCCGCCGGGCCATTTCCGCGGCCCAGGGCTGGCAGAACGCGGCGGCCACGGGGACCGAGCCAGCCACGACCGAGAGCAACTCGGTCCAAACCGGGGGTGTCAATTCAGGCTCCAGGTCTTCCTGCTGGGAACGACGCCAACTTGCGTCACGCCACTACTACGGAGCCCCGGCCCTGGAATTGCCCGACGATCGATGATGACTGCAAACGTCTGCGTGTGATCACTGCGTGCACTGCTCCGTTGCCTTCGGGGTCTACGCGACGCCCGAGGCCGGCTCGACGGCGTTCCGCTGGGATGACAAATTCGAACACATGTGCAATGATCGCGAAGGTTTCAAAAATCTGACCCAATGTGAGGTACGGTTTATGAAACCTAGTCAGGGAGGGTGTCTGTGGCAGGCCTTGAAGCCATGCAGCTCGACGCGCGACTCGCACAGCTGGGAGTGAAGAAGCAGATCTTCGTGGACGCTCTGGAGTGGGCGGCCGGACAGGCGCGGATGTGCACTGAGTTCGACGCCCCATCGATGTCGGGGATCACCTTCTGGAGCAGGGCGAACCGCTACCTCGCGGAGCACCTGACGGACCGCAAGTACCTGGCGGAGCACCTCAGCGACTTGTACGAGTCGCCGTTGCCGTGGAAGTACACCCGACGGGACAGCATCCTGCGCGTGGTTCACCCCGCCGGTACCCACGCGATCACTGCGATCAGCGGCTCCGGCGGCATCACGGACCTTGACCGGTCCGTGCGCTCGAAGAACCCCAAGGGGCGCGCCATGGCGGTGATCGTGGAGAACAACGCCAAGTTCGAGCGGCGCACCGGCCAGGGCGTCATCCAGTCCAGGGACGACATCGAGTTTGGTGGCGAGCTGGACGAAATGCCCCTGTGGTTCCTTCTGTACGAGCGCACCGCGGCAGGTCTGGCTGCTGAGCTCTCCCATCCTGTAAAGATGAACGGGTCGTTCGTGAACGAGTGGAGCGAGCGTATTCCGCTGTTTACCCTTCCCGACCCCGGGGTCGATATCGCGCTTCTCGACGCCCCGGACGACGACAACGGCGTACACATTCCGGTGCAGTTCACCGGCTGATCTGGCGAATAACGGGAGTTGAGGAAAGTGTTCACCCCCGAGAGACTTGTACTGGCTCGGAAACGGCGGCGCATGACTCTTGCTGCGCTGGCTCGCGAATCTGGGATCTCCGCCCAGAGCATCACCGCGTTCGAGAATTCCAGGAAAGTCCCATCGGAGGAGACGCTTTCCTCACTCGCCCATAGCCTCGGCTTCCCCCTCGACTTCTTCCGTGCCGAGCCGGCACCCGACGTCGTGGCGGGGGCTGTCAGCTTCCGGGCACCTAGCAAGATGAGCGCGGTCGAGAGGGACAGCGCACTGAGCTGCGGCGCCATCGCAGCCACCCTGAACCAGTGGCTCGAAGCGCACTTCACGCTTCCTCGCCCCGACGTGCCGGCCTACGACGGCATGGACCCCGAGGCCGCGGCCGAACAGGTACGCGCAGACTGGGGCCTGGGGGAAGCGTCAGCGCCCAACATGGTCCACCTCTTGGAGGCCCACGGGGTACGTATCTTCTCCCTGGCTCCTGATTGCCTCGACATCGACGCGTTCTCCACGACCAAGCACGGCGTGCCCTACATACTTCTGAACACCCGCAAGAGCAGTGAGCGTGGCCGGTTCGACGTTGCCCACGAGCTGGGCCACCTCGTCCTGCACAGCGGCCCGGAGAGCCCCTCAGGGCCGACCGCGGAAGCCGCAGCCGATGCCTTCGCATCCGCCTTCCTCATGCCGAAGGCCGGCATCCTCGCCCAGCAGCTCGACCAGCCCAGCCTGGAGCGGATCCTGAGCGCCAAACGCCGATGGGGCGTGTCCGCCATGGCCCTCGCCTACCGGCTGCGCACCCTCGGCCAGCTCTCCGATTGGAAATACCATCAGACAGCCAAGCAGCTTTCACAGATGGGTTATCGCAGAGGAGAGCCCGGATCCAACCTTGCCAGAGAAAGCAGTCAGATCCTCACGAAGGCATTCGAAGCACTCCGAGCGGCACACATGAGCCACTTCGATGTGGCAAGAGCCATGAATATCCACCCCCACGAACTCAATGACTTCGTATTCGGCCTCACGCCCATTGGGTTCAACGGCGGCGAACACAGAACCGCTCCTGTGCGGCCAGCACTGCAACTCGTGAAGTAACTGAATCACCACAATGTCATAGGTAAGTGCTTACTATTGCGCCACTGTCCCGAGGGGGCTTGAATGTTCGGACGGCTGGGCCGGTGGTGGCTGGACACACCCAGAGCAATCCGATGGGTTGTTTACGTGTGTCTCCCGCTGGGCACCCTCGCCATCACTCTGGGGGTCTACGGCGATGGGCACGGATGGTGGGATGACCGGAGCTTCCTGACGAACCTTGCGTCCAGCTTCGCCAGCCTCCTCTTTGGCGTGCCACTCGCCCTTGTCGTGCTATCGCATCTCAGCGCCATGCAAGATGTCGTGATCGAGAGACGATTGGCGCAACGACAGACCCGGCACGTGGCACAAGAGTTCCGCAGCATCTTCCTGAGAATGCTCCCTAGCGCGAACTTGGCAGAACTCCATGAGGCGATTGATCGACTGGATGATGATCTAGGCGAGATGAGGAGACTGATGGTCGAGGCTCCTGGCGACACCACCCAGCTCAGAGACGTTCGCAGCCGGGCAGTCGTCCACTACGCAGATGTCTCCCCGATCGACTACGAAGCCTGGGCGGCCCACATCAAACGGCAATGGACCGTCCTCGACGAGGAGATCCGACCGGCGGTGTTGTCGTCAACGCTGAACTGGCTCAGCGCCCCCGCTGCCCTCCGGATCTCACAAGCGGTCGAGCTGCTCCAGAGCGAGCCCGTCCTGTTCACTGACACCGATACGGTCGAGCGGCACATCCGCGGACGAACCGCCTTGCGCCACAACAACGGCTACCTGGGCAGCCGGGTCGATCAGGCGCGGGAGTGGGTTGGAGCCCTGAGGCGCACTGTCGAGCTCATCGAGGGCGAACTGCCAGTTCTTGCCACGCGCGCACCCTCCAACCAGGGTGGTACGCCAAGCCCACTCTGAGCACGTGCCGGTCCGCTCCTGTTCAGGCTCGGATTTCGTTGAGGAGCATGCGCAGGGTGAGGCTGTGCTTTTCGGGTGGCAGGGCGTCCATCTCGGCGGTGGCGTGGGCGACGCCACCGGCGCGGTCGCCGGACCGGGCGAGCATCAGCCCCCTGTGGAGCTCGAGGTGGGTGGCGAAACGGGGCAGGGTGGCGGGGAGCTCGGCGAGGGCCTGGTCCTGCGCGTCGGTGGCGGCTTTCTCGTCGCACGGCGCAGTGCTGAACGTGCGTGCTGATCATCGGTTCTCCTCCCCCCCTACAGGCGCACGCGGCCTGCCGGGCCACGATCGTGGCCCGGCTTTCACCGGCCTTGGGGTGCGGCGCGTTGTTGCCAGGTGGCTGTGAGGGTGTGGGTCTTGGCCGGGCAGCCGTAGGGCAGCCCCGCCGCGGTTTGGCTTGTCACGGGGTGGCCTTCGCGGGGACGTCGCTGTCCGATGGACGTGGCCGGCGGCTTGCCGGACCGGAACGGGGCGTGTTTGGCCTCTCATGCCTTCTTACGCGCCGCAGGGTGTGGTGTTGTTCTTCAGGGAGTGGGTGGTGTCGTTGAGCTGGTAGGAGCGCAGGTCTGCGATGGTGCCGCCGTCGGATCCGATGCACACGTGCCGGCCGAAGTAGTTGTCTTTTTGGTAGACCCTTGCGGTGCGGCTGCTGTTGTTGATCACCGAGCTGCCCTTGCCGCGGATGTAGTCGGGCAGGTGTCGGACCGAGCCGTCGGTCGCTCGTTTGACGTAGGGCTGTCCCTCGAAGTGGATCTCGGGGTAGATACACACGAATCCGCGCGGGCACTGGATCTGGTCCCGGGCAGCGGTGACGGCCGGACCGGTCGGCGCAGACCGGGCCTGGGCAGGGCTGACACCGGCAAGCGCCGCCGTCAGGACGACGGTCGTGCTGGCGATCGTGAGAATCCTGGGAACGCGCATGTGGGACTCTTTCGGTCGGCTTCTGTGCAGAGCAGCCTGGCGCCGCACGGTTCGGCGCCCAGCCCCCGCCGCGGCTGGAAGCCGCGGGATCCCAGTGTGGTTACCCAAAGCGACAGTTGATTTGCATCCAGCCTCAACCTGGCTGGGTCACAGGGAGCGCACTGGTCGCGACGGTGCGCCGCGAGTGCCACGGAGCCGCGGTCCGATGCGTACGACGGCGCGTGGACCGAGGCGCCCATGCCTCGAAGGTGGTCGCCGAGTGACCGCACAACCGAGAACGGCGGGGCCGACAAGCAGTCCGACCTGGGCATGGCCCGTCGACCTTGCACACTATGACCGTCGCGGCCTGCTCACCGAGTCTGAGGCGAACGCGCTTCTGACGCTCAGCATCGATCAGCTCCGGCGCGACGGTCTGGGCCTCACGGCGAGAACCTCGACCTCGCCGTGAACTCGACCGTCGCGGTCGCGACACGACCAGACCTCAGGGGACATCAACTCACGAACCGCCCTCTGAGACGCCACATACGTCGGACCAAGGGTGCTGCCTATGGCTCGAGCAACTCCGCCTGTAGCTGCGGCGAAAGGGGTGCCGCTCCGACCTCAGCACGCGACTCTGCGTCGAGTGAGGTGCCCGCGAAAATCGTGAGGGAGATCGCGTCGCCGGCATTCAGCGGAACAATCGTGGACACCTCCTGCGTAGGAAATGGGTCTTCGCCGCGCATTTGGTCCAAGGCGACAAACCCGCCGTTTACCTGGATGCCGAGGGAACTGACATTGACTCCAGCCGCGTTGAAGCTCAATGCGACCCGCGCCTTGAGGAGGTAACGTCCGGGAGTTCTGACCACCAGAGTGTCGGACGCATCGTCAAACATCATGTCAGTGTCGTAGAAAGCAGCGTTGAAAGTGAACTGTGTCTGGGTGTTGGGCGCGATGAGCTGGTTGGTGGTGGAGTAGATACTTGCGCCGACATCAACCGTTGTGCCGGCAGGGCCCGTTGCCCCGGTCGGTCCCGCGGGGCCTGTCGCTCCCGTAGCGCCGCTCGGCCCCGCCGGTCCAGCGGGTCCCTCCATGCCTGCGGGCCCGGACGGCCCCGTCGGCCCGGTAGCGCCTGGTTCGCCGCCTCCGGGCCCAGTCGGCCCGGTAGCACCGGGTTCGCCTGGCGTACCAGGCTCGCCCTGCGGCCCGGTGGCACCCGTCGGACCCGTGGCGCCGGCAGGGCCCGTCGGGCCGGTCGCACCTGTGGCGCCACCGCCAGGACCTGTCGGGCCCGTTGCCCCTGTTGGCCCCGGCTCACCCTGTTCGCCCGGCACGCCCTGAGGCCCGGTGGCGCCCGTCGGCCCCGTCGGACCAATTGCGCCGTCCCCGTCCTCGCACCTGTCGTCCCACCCCGGCCTGCAGTCGTCGGGATCCGGGTCTGCCTGGCTCACCGCGGCCGTCGGCTGGTACTGGGCAGTCGCCAGCGCAGGGCTGCTGAAGCCCAGCATCACGAGACACAGCGACGCCATCGCGCCGCCAGCAACCCATCTTCCGCTTCTGGGGAGCGGACCGAGCGCCGTCGACCTATGCCCGTGCTCAGGGCTCATACGTAGCTCCTTGTGGAACCGAAACGAGTGATTCTCCGAAAGGAATTTCCATTCCCTCGGTAGCATCGACCCGCAGATCATCGGACTTGAGAGCCCCTGCAGCAAGATCAACCTACTGGCGTATCAAAGGTCGGTCCGCATGGTAGGAACGCCCCCGCCCTGCCACGGGATGTTGCACGCTACTGAGGCCACGATCACCGCCCCCAGGATCCGCATCTGCCGTACGAGCCGCCGGACAGCTGCTCCGGGTTCCCAAACAGGTACTGAGGCAGATCAGTCATAGTAGGTGACGCTGTACCCGCCCTGCGGGTCGTTGGTGGAGAGCATGAACTCCGCCTTGTTGTTGGCTCCGTCGACATAGGCATCGAGGCCCTTGAAGGTGAGGCATCCGCCCTTGCTGGTGACAGTGGAGATCCGGCGGGAGCCGGTGTCGTCGCGCTCCCACAGGGAGTACTTGTGGTAGGAGGTCCGGCTCGAGACGCACGCCAGGAAGTTGCCGCCGGTCGAGTAGACGTAGCCGGTGAACCACTCGCCCAAGTTGGTATCGCGGTATCTGAACGTGCTGGCACCGACGTAGTCCCACCCGCTGGAGAGTGGTGCGTTAAGCAGGATGACTTCGGACGGGTCGTAGGCGTCGACGGTGATGGTGGAGCTGTCGGGGGTGAGCTCCTCCGCGTGTGCGGTGCCGGTCAGGCCGGCTGCTGCGAGTACTGCGGTGATGGCGGCGGTGGTGCCTATTCGGCGCGTGAAGCTCATGCGTGTTTTCCCTGGTGGTGTGGCCAATGGGGTGTCCGACCCTACCCCATCCACGGGGGTAGTGATCTTGCTAGGGGTTCGGCCCAACTTCTGTGGAGATCAACTGTTTTGGCTCGGGCGGTGGTGTCGTGCAGGAGGATGCCGGCGGAGCTGAGGAGCCCCAGGTGAGGTAGGCCGTGGGTACAACCCCAAGGAGTTGCAGATCCCCGTCGTGGCCCTGTCCCAGCTCAACCGCGGATCCGAGCACCGCACGGCCGCGAAGCGGGCTGCTCCTGGAGGCGGAGCCGGAAGGATCGGGGCTGGGGAAGGGAGCGGACCCGCCCAACGGGCCGCGGGCCCGGACCCCGTGAAACGGGGTCAGTTCAGCCTGCGAAGCAGGCCGTTCGGGGTGAAGCGAAGCGGAACCCCGAACCGTCCGGAGCGCAGCGCAGGACTCCGGCCCGAAGGGCCGGCCTTGAGGGCGCGAAGTGATGATCTGTGTTCGTTTGTCAGTGGTGGTTCGGCGTTGAGGTGTCAGTGGTGTCGTCTGGGGTTGTCCCTGGTCAGTGGTCTCTGAGTCCGGGTTTGCCACTGACAGTGGTTGCCGTCTTTGTACTGACGTTTTTGACGTTCTGCCTGGTCACTTTGGTGACGATCGGTATCACGCCTGGAAGTTTCGTCTCGCCCGTGTCATGATCAATTTCATGACTGTGTTCCGAAAGGCTTATGCCGCGTAGACGGCCCAGCGCACTGCGCGCGCAACGAGTGGTCCCGCGGCAGCTGTACGCAGGCATCAGCGATTGGGGCGGGCGGTTTCCCAAGCGTTGGCGTCTTTCTTCGCAGACTGTTTCCGCGATCTATCGCGAGGAGTACCGGCGCCCGCACGACGGTTGGTGGCCCGGGGCAACCCGAGACGCTCTCGCTGCCTATCGCAGCTTCCTTGCTCTTCCGGGCAGGTACGTGTACCTGCGACTGTCCATCTGCGGTTGTGAGCAGCATGAGTTCCTGGACAACGTTGCGGTGGCCCGGGATCTCCTCGAGGTGGTCGTGCATAGGCTTCCTCCGCGTCCGCGCCGGGAACTGGAGGGGCTGCTGGCACGACTGGATGACGAACTGTGGTGTAGGACCCTCCCAGACCCGTTCGCTTACCGGCAGGCGCATCGCAGGGGTGGCTGGTGGCACTGGCGACTCTATGACGAGACCAGCCACCTGTGACACTCCCCGGGAGCCGCAAGCCAGGAGTCGGCCGAGGCACCCGCGATCTCCTCGCTGCCAGCCGCCCGCGGAGCGGGCTGGTCCTGGAGGCGGAGCCAAAGGACCCGGGTGGGGGAGCGAAGCGGACCCGCCCAACGGGCCGCAAGCCCGGACCCCGTGAAACGGGGTCACCCAAGCCTGCGAAGCAGGCTGTTCGAGGTGGAGCGAAGCGGAACCCCGAACTGTCCGTAGCGAAGCGAAGGACCCCGGCCCGAAGGGCCGGCCCTGGCTCGGCGAAGCCGAGCCCCGTCAGCGCAGCGAGGCGGTTCTCTCCTGAGCGCGCAGCGCTC